>JAYTSW010000222.1:0-6606 GCA_043745425.1 Sphingobacteriaceae bacterium
ATTCCTTCAGCGCTTAAAGTGCAATAATATAATCCAGCTGCTAATTTATCTTTCAAATGCATTTGAATTAAATTATGCTCAACAGATTCGGAGTAAAAAACATTATTATAAACATCCACACCTTTTTGATCTCTTAAAACAATTTTAACTTCATGGTTATTTTCTATTCCACTAAAATCTACAGTAAAGTCACCAGTATTAGGATTGGGGAATAAAGAAAAAAGTGTTTTACCATTTGCCTTTTCAATATTAACACTCACTATATTAAAATACTTTATAGCACCACTAAAATCGGTTTGTTTTAATCTATAATACGAAGTTCCATTTAAAGGATTTGTATCAACAAAACTATAATCCTTTCTAGAAGTTGAATTACCACTTCCGACAACTTTTCCAATTTCAGTAAAACTTACAGCATCAGGCGATCTTAATACATTAAAATAATCATTATTAATTTCAGTAGCAGTTGACCAATTCAAATTAACTTTATTCTCGTTGGGAGTTGCACTGAAGGTTAACAATTCAATCGGTAATGTAGTTGTAACTGAGTTCGTAGATGCAACTGTATAATACACTCCGCCTGTAGTTGGTAAAGCAGCCGTAAAATAAGGTGCTACATATGCCCCGGCAATTATTGAAGCGCCAGCAAAAGAAGGTGTGTTACTTACTAATAATCTTAAATCACTTCCGGTAAGCGGCGATACACCAGTCATATCAAAACTTACATTAATAGACGCAGCGATGCCTGCTCCTGTTTTCTGAAATTTCCAAATACGTTTAAATCTAGACTGTATGGTTGCAGGCACATCAATAAAATCAGCCCCTCCAGTTGGAATGCTAATTCCATTATGTCCTGTTGCGAAAAAAGAAAAGTCGCTACTTATGACCGCTACATTATCTACAATTAACATTCCGTTACCTGTATTAGATCCAGCATCAGCATCAGTACTAATTGATTTCACTTGTTTTAATTGAGTAGCATCATCTCTTCCGATTACTGTCACATTATTATGATATGCGGAATTAGAAGCAAAACTCCAGTAATTAGTAGCATTAGTAGCAATATAATCGCGTTCATCAATACCTGCCGTTGTAGTATTGTCGGTAAGCGTTACACCGTATTTGGAAGCCAGATAAGCACGCACTTTTTGAATATCTGTATTATTTAAAATTGTATTAAAAATTATTAATTCACTTAAGGAATTATTATAAAATTCGCTATAGGTTCCTGCTCCATTACGTCTAACGCCGACTGTCAAAAAATCTGCATCAGCTGAATTATTAGTATTAGCAATAGTAGTTCCTTTTAAATCGGATAATGTAAGGCCATTACTTTTGCCAGCCATAGTTACTAAATTAACTCTAGTACCTTGGGCATATGTAGCTTCATTGTTTGTTCCTGCACCTGCCCCATTTGGGAATACATAATTATTTGTTTTTCCCCATGTTCTACTATCATTTACGCCACGGTGACCAAAGTAAGTTAAATTATTTCCGCCTCCTTGGTATACCGCAAAATAAGTGTCCCCTTCTCCAGCAGGAGAATTATCATATAAATTAACCCGCGAAGTAATATATTGAAGATATTGTGTTGCACCGTCAAAAGTTAAATAAGGATTATAATTAGCGACTAAATTATTTGCAGCAGACGCTAATCCAGTTTTATAAACTGGTCTTGTTGCGCAAGGTGGTGTAAAAGGAAGCGCATTCAACCCTTGAGAAATCCACCCGTTAATATTGGTAGCATCAGCCTGATTAATGCTACTTGCATTTAACCACAAAGCCAAGTTTGTTGTGTTTGCAGCCGGAGCTGATAGTAGATTAATTGAAATATCATCGATAATTATTCCTGTTGTATTTACATTGCCTGGATTTGTAATTCGCAAAGTATGGGAAGTAGAAGCATCATTAGTAAATGTAAAAGACGTTGTTGTTAATACATTTTGTGTATTTGGAATTGCAATAGCGTAAGTTAATACGCCAACCGCATCAGTAAATTGAAATTGAACCGTTGAAGGATTGGTTGATGATCCGCCACCATTATTTCTGTAGGCGCAACGGAAAGTTAATACATATTGCTTTGCGGCAATAAATCCGTTTACTACTTGTTGTGGAGACGAGCCATTATCAGCTTCCATTACCTGATTAGTATTACAGGCGCCAACCAAATAGGTGCTTTCGAAAGTGCCGGCATTAAATGGAGCTTCCTGGTTGTTCCAATTCACTTTATTGGAAATAGTACCATCTACAACTAAATTTTGACCATAAAACTGAATAAAACAAAAAACTAATAAAGAAATAAAACAATGATGTCTATTCATAATTATAAGAATGTAAAAATTCTCATTGCAAAAATACAAATATCCTATTCTTAAGCAAGTTAGATAGTCTAATAGTTAGTAAAACCGCATTGTTAATGAGTAAATACTTGTCTATGTTAAAGAATAGTCTCATAAACTTTTAGTTTCTATCCATAAATTTGAAATATCTACCTTTGCCCATGCTCCTCCGCATCAGCAATACAAATCCCGACGATAAAACACTTTCGCTAATCGTTAAATGTTTGAAAGATGGCGGCATTATTATTTACCCAACAGATACGGTTTATGCATTAGGTTGTGATATTACCAATACAAAAGCGGTTGAACGGATTTGCAAACTCAAAAACATAAAACCTGAAAAATCAAAATTCTCCTTTGTATGTAGTGATTTAAGTCATCTATCAGAATACACAAAACCCATTCCAAATCATATTTTCCGTGTTATGAAAAAAGCGTTGCCCGGTCCGTATGCATTTATTTTAGAAGCCAGTTCAAACGTTCCAAAAATTGTAAAACAAGAGCGGAAAACAGTTGGTATTCGCGTTCCAAATAATATTATTTGCAGGGAAATTATAAATGCATTGGGCAATCCACTTATCTCAACCAGTTTGCACGATGATGAAAATACAGTATTAGAATATTTTTCCGACCCGGAAGTTATCCATCAACAATACGAAACTAAAGTGGATATGATAATTGATGGCGGACATGGAAATATTTATCCCTCAACGGTTATTGATTGCAGCAAAGGTGAATTTGAAGTGGTGAGAGAAGGTTTGGGAACTTTGGAGATTTTGAATTAGCTATCCTAAAAAAAATCGTTTCTTTCAACACTGAGAAACAGAGATACAGAGGGCGCTTAGAGCTCTGTGCAGCTCTAAAAACTCTTAAACTCTGTGTTGAAAATTAACTAAGTTTTCTTCATAAAATAATCAATCGCTAGTTCATAGCTCTTTAAACCAAATCCAGAAATGCTACCCACACAATTTTTTCCTAAGTAAGAAACATGTCTGAAATCTTCGCGGGCAAAAATATTACTGATATGAACTTCAACACAAGGTGCTTTAATGGCTTTAATGGTATCAGCAATAGCAACTGACGTGTGCGTGTAACCACCGGCATTAATAATAATTCCATCATAAGTAAAACCTTTTTCCTGAAGTTCATTAATTAATTCTCCCTCCACATTACTTTGGTAATAATCAAGACTCACATTCGGATATTTGGTTTTTAAAGTCTCTAAATACTCCTCAAAAGATTGACTTCCGTAAATATCCTTTTCCCTAATACCTAAAAGGTTTAAATTTGGTCCGTGAATTATGATTAACTTCATAGCGTAAATGTAACATTTTTTGAGCAATTGGAATTCATATAAAACCCGTTTTAAGCAATATTTGCAATTAGAACGTTCCCTCTCAAAAAATTCCATTGAGGCCTACCTCGATGACCTCAATAAACTGGAACAATATTCCCAATTGTTTTTAAATAATAAATCACCAATACAATTTGAATTAAATCACTTGCAAGCTTTTGTAAAATGGATTTCAGAACTTAGTTTTTCAGCTACTTCGCAAGCAAGAATTATTTCGGGAATAAAAACCTTTTACAAGTTTTTGTTAATGGAAAACGAGATGCAGCAAAGTCCTGCCGAATTATTGGAAGCTCCTCGTACTACCCGTAAACTTCCTGTGTTTTTAAGCATTGAAGAAATTGATAAACTGGTTTCTGTTATTGATAGAAGCACACCCGAAGGAGAACGAAATATCACGATGCTTGAAACACTTTACAGTTGCGGTTTGCGGGTTAGTGAATTGGTTGGTTTAAAAATTACAGACTTGCATTTTAGTGGCGATTATATTAAAGTTACAGGTAAAGGAAGCAAAGAACGTTTAGTTCCTATTGGTAAAACGGCCAAAAAATTAATTAACAACTACATTAAAAAAGTACGCTCTCATTTGCCCATTAAAAAAGCTGCTGTTGATCATATTTTTTTAAACAGACGAGGCGGAAGTTTATCACGCGTGATGGTATTTTATGTGATTAAAGATTTAGCTGCTAAAGCTGGGATAAAAAAGAAACTAAGTCCGCACACATTTCGACATTCCTTCGCTACCCATTTAGTAGAAGGTGGGGCCGATTTAAGAGCCGTACAGGAAATGTTAGGCCATGAAAGTATTACGACTACCGAAATTTATACCCATTTAGACAGGCAGTATTTAAGAGACAATATTTTGAGTTATCATCCAAGGAATAGGAGTTAATAGGTATTAGTTAATAGAGAATAGGTGTTGTAGTAATTTTGATTAAAGTGGCTTGTTCCTATTTCCTATTAACTATTCACTATTTCTTATTAACTATTCGCTATTTCCTATTAACTTTACCACATGAAAACCTTCAACGTTCCTGAATTTTATCGCAGTCCAATTATTTCGGCGGTTAAGCAATACCGCAAGGTTCAAGATCCTCGTAAAAAAGATAATTCTCCAACGGTTTTAGATTTTGGTCCAGTACAATTTTATGTAGCGCGACATTTTGGATTTTGTTACGGTGTTGAAAATGCGATTGAAATTGCATTTAGAGCTATTGACGAAAATCCAGGTAAACGTATTTTTTTATTGAGTCAGATGATTCATAACCCGGATGTAAATAAAGATTTAAGCGAACATGGTGTTCAGTTTTTACAAGATACACATGGCAATCAATTAATTTCATTTGACATTTTGACGCCCGATGATGTTGTTATTATTCCAGCTTTCGGTGCACCATTAAACATTTTAGAGATACTTAATAAAAAAGGAATTAAGACTGAGAAATACAATACAACTTGTCCGTTTGTGGAACGTGTTTGGAAAAAATCAGAGCAGATTGGTGCAACTAATCATACTATTATTATTCATGGCAAATATAATCACGAAGAAACTCGTGCAACGTTTTCCAGAAGCGCAAAACACAGCAAAGCTATTGTTGTGAAAGATATTGATGATTCAAAAAAATTAGCTGCTTACATAACAGAAAACAAAACACAAGAAGAATTTGAAAATGAATTTTCTGGAAAATTTTCTGAGGGATTTAATATAAAAACAGATTTACAAAAAGTGGGTGTAATTAATCAAACCACCATGCTTGCCAGCGAAACAGAAGAGATTGCTAATTATTTTAAAAACGTAATGGAAAATAAATTCGGTAAAGAAAACACCGATAAGCATTTTGCTGATACGCATGATACTTTATGCTACGCTACCAACGAAAATCAGGATGCAACTTACGGTTTATTAAATACGGATGCCGATTTAGCTATTGTTGTAGGCGGTTACAACAGTAGTAACACGTCGCACTTAGTGGAATTATGTGAACGTAAATTCCCTACCTATTTTATTTCTTCAGCAAAAGAAATTGTTCGTGAGGACTCCTTCGGAGAAAGCAAAACAAAAATCAGTCATTTCGATTATCATAATAAAAAACAGTTGAGCACCGATAATTTTTTACCAAACAAGCAACCTTTAAAAATCATCATCACGAGCGGTGCTTCATGCCCTGATTCGGTAGTTGATGCTGTAATGGTGAAAATAAATTCTTTTTTTACCGAAGCAAAATCGGTTGATACAGTTCTAAAAAATCTCACTACCACCCATGACTAAAGTCATGGGATAATAAAACGCACACTTCAATGTCGCATTCTCTTAATAAAATATGGGTTCATGTGGTTTTCAGAACGAAATACAGTGAACCTTTCATTACAGAACAAATCGAAAATAAAATTTACAATTTTCTAAGGAAGCAATTAATTGAGATGGATTGTTATGTAAACAACATCAACGGAATGCCGAATCATATTCATATGCTTTTTCTTCTAAACCAAAAGAAATCCATGTCTGAAGTGATGCAACAACTGAAAGGAAGTTCTTCCTTTTGGATAAATAAACAAGAGCTAACAAAACGAAAATTTGAATGGCAAACAGGATACGCTTCTTTCTCTGTCAGTGAATTTCATATTGAAACAATATCAAACTACATTAAGAATAAGAAGGAACATCACGGCCAAAAGAAATACCAAAAAGAAGAAGAAGAATTACTATATTTAAACAGCCTTATCAACCCATGACTTCAGTCATAGGCTTTGGAAGAATACTTAACTCATATGAAACTCAACCTAACACGTCCACTTGCATTTATAGATTTAGAAACAACAGGATTAAGTGTCGCCAGCGACCGCATTATTGAAATTTGTATTTTAAGAGTGAATGTTGATAATAACACTGAAGTAAAAACGATGCGCATCAATCCC
>JAYTSW010000223.1:0-1814 GCA_043745425.1 Sphingobacteriaceae bacterium
AGAAGTAACTGAAACTTTAAATTTTAGAGTGAACTCAGCATCGCTCGGAACAGATACCCATACAATTTTTGCGCGGTTATTTTCGAACGTAAAATTTCCTGATTTGGAATCTACTTCAGTAATATTAACACCAACAGGAACATCCATTTGGTATTTTGCGAAATTAGAGATAGAGCCTTTATTGATTTTTACCTCTACTTCAGTATTTGAACCTGCAGATAAACTTGAAGGCATATTAGTAGTTAATGTTACCTGACCAAACATGAAATTAACTCCAAGGGTCATAGATAAAGCGAATAATTTAAATTGCATAATGAGTAAATTTGATGCAAATTATAAAAATATTACTAATAAACAAAGGTATCCTAAGCCAATTTACCCAAAAAATGCGGTTGAAAAAGGCTGGTTATTTATAGTCAAAAGTGCCAAAAAAACACTTGATTTCATTGGTAAAGTACTGGTAACCAAAAGCAAAAATTCCTGTAATTCAGGCCTCTATTGAGTAATAACGGGTTTCTATAGACAGGCCTTTGTTTCCCTTATAATTTGGCGATTCGACAATGAGTCAATTTGACAATGGGGTTTAGGTAGATTTTAGAGCTTATGCTCTGAGTTGAATGAACACGGATTTTTCTGTGTATTTTTACAAAATTAATCTGCGAAATTTATGATCCCGATAACTATCGGGACTGTTGCAAAAAACTTATTCAGCAAAAAACTATGAAAGCAACATCGAAAATAATATTACATAACGACAAAGAACATTCTTTGCTCCGTTTTCATCCCTGGGTATTTTCGGGAGCTATAAAAATAAAAGATGATTTACAGGATGGGGATTTGGTGGAAGTGTATTCTGCTAAACAACAATTTTTAGGTATTGGTCATTATCAAAATGCAAGTATTTCTGTTCGTTTAGTTTCGTTTACCCCTGTAGAAATTAATGATGAGTTTTGGTTTAATAAAATAAATAAAGCGTATCAGTACCGTTTAAATCTTGGTATTTTAAATGCGAGTACAAATGTTTGTCGTTTAATTTTTGGAGAAGGCGATGGCTTGCCCGGATTGATTATGGATTATTACGATGGTCATGTTGTATTTCAAGCGCACAGTATCGCAATGCATATGAATAAGGATGCTATTGTAAGAGCGCTGCAAAAAACTTTCGGCGCAAATTTAAAAACCGTTTACGATAAAAGTTCTGAAACTTTACCAAAACAATATGCCCAAGGAATTAAGAATGAATATTTAATCGGACAAGGTGCCGAAAGAGTAGTGGTGAAAGAAAATAATTGCAATTTTATTATTGATTGGGAACGCGGACAAAAAACAGGATTCTTTGTTGATCAGAGAGAAAATCGTTTACTATTATCGAAATATTCTAAAAATAAAAAGGTACTAAATACATTTTCATACACCGGCGGATTTTCGGTTTACGCAGCTTTGGCAGGAGCAGAATTAGTTCATTCTGTAGATTCATCTGCACCGGCCATTGAACTGAGTAAACAAAATGCAGAATTAAATGGCATTACAAATCATGAAGCTTATGCTGAAGATGTGTTTGATTTTTTAAAGGATAAGGATAATGTATATGATGTAATTGTGTTGGACCCTCCAGCTTTTGCAAAAAGCAGAGACGTAAAACATAATGCCGTTAAAGGTTATATAAAATTAAATGCACTCGCTCTTAAAAAAATAAAACGAGGTGGAATTCTATTTACCTTTTCTTGCTCAGGCGTTATCGATAAAATGTTATTTTATAATACTATCGCTGCTGCTGCTATTGAAGCAGGAAGAAATGTAAAGGTGGTTCATTA
>JAYTSW010000224.1:0-24823 GCA_043745425.1 Sphingobacteriaceae bacterium
TTCTTTTTGTTTTTAATTTATTTTTCTCTGCTTTTCATCAGAGTAGGAGTTGGCACCTGTTTTCCAATCTGTCATCCTGATTTATATCAGGATCTCGACTTTTAGTTGGTTGCCAGTGGGTCAATGAGCCTATTCTCTCGCCACTTCTTAATAAATTAATTACGCACAAGGTGAGTAATTAATCTGATGCAAATATATGTTATAAAAACTATTTCCTCCAAATTTATTTGGTTAAAATTGGATTCCAGTAAGTTAAGGGGCTTAAAAGACTATCTTTCCTTGCGAATATTGGTATGCTGAAGAGGGTTTTCATAAACCTTACCATATAATTTACGGCTCTTGAAAACATCAATTGCCATATAAATAGCCCTTTTAAAGGATGCCTCGTTAGCTATATTTTTTCCGGCAATATCGAAACCAGTGCCGTGATCAGGACTAGTTCTTACAAAATTTAAGCCCGCCGTAAAGTTTACCCCGTTATTAAAGGAGATGGTTTTAAAGGGAACAAGACCCTGATCGTGATACATTGCTAGTACGCCATCAAATTGTTTGTAGGTTGCGTTGCCAAAAAATCCATCGGCACTATACGGACCGTAAACTAATTTATTTTCATTAAAGGCTTTATCAACTGCAGGAAGAATAATGTCTTTATCTTCGTTGCCAATTACACCGTTATCGCCTGCGTGAGGATTTAATCCGAGTACGGCAATTTTTGGCTTACGAATTCCAAAATCTTCAACCAACGATTTATGTAATTGATTTATTTTTTTGGTGATCATGTCTGAAGAAATTTTTTCTGACACATCTTTTAATGCAACGTGCCCTGTAACAACAGCAACTCTTAATTCGTCAGAACATAAAAGCATCAAAGGTTCGCCTCCTAATTTGTCAGCTAAATATTCGGTATGTCCGGGATAGTTAAAAGTTGGGCCTTGTATATTTTGTTTGTTGATGGGCGCTGTAACTAAAGCATCAATATTTTTAGTAAATAAAGATTCGGTGGCTTTTTCTAATGAAAGAAGTGCGTATTTACCGCCAATTTCATTTTGTTTCCCCATTTCAATATTTACTTCTTCTTCGTAGCAACTAAAAACATTTACTTTTTTTGTGTTAAGCTGAGTAAAATCACGAATCTGATTAAAGTTTAATTCTTCTAAACCTAAAACTTTACGATAATAAGAAACAGTTTTTTGTGAGGAGAATAAAACGGGCGTACAAATTTCACAAATGGTAGGTTCCATTAATGTTTTTAAAATAACTTCAAGGCCAATGCCATTGATATCACCTTGCGAAATGCCTATTTTAATTTTCTCGTCTGACATGAGATTACAAAAGTACTTAAATTAAGCCACAGATTCTGCAGATTGTCGCAAATATATCTGTGTTAATCTTATGATTCCGGTAGCTATTCGGAACGGGCCTAATCCTTCAACCAGCCAATTAAGGCAACTACTTCTTCGGCATCGACGCTTTCCCAAGCTTGTTTGCTATTATTCCAAACAGATAAACCCTGTTGATAGGATTCGGTGCCAACAACTAATTCTTTTACAATTGCGGCAATGTTTTGCTCAGTCCTTAAATTTTTAACCTGAAAATGGTGTTTGCCAACTTCTTTTCCGTTGAGCTTAATAATATGTCCGTAAGGATTGTCCTTACACTCAACCGAAAAACCATTTTCGGGGTTTGTAAATGTCATTTCAGCAACTGAATTTTTTTCTACATCTACTAAAAATTTCTTTTCTCCAAAATTATATTGCGCTTGTGTTTTACTGATTTTTGTAAAAGTGGCTGCTTCATTTTGTTGTTTAATACTTGCTTTTCCAACAGGAACTGAAGCTTTAGTGTCAATACTAACTTTCATAAAAGTAATTTCAGTATTGTCTTTATTAAAATAAGGATAAACGAAACTGTTTTTATCTAACCACCAAACTGAAACATTTGGTTTTTTAAATTCTGTATTAATTTGTCCGTAACCCGCATCGGCACTTAATACAATTTTAGGTTTGCTTTCGGGATAAAAATTTAGTTTGTAGGGTTGTGCCGAGCGGTCGAATTCAATGTCTTGTCCAGGTTGCGCTTTAAACGTTAAAGATTTTATTTCACTATAAGTTTTGGTTGTGAAATTGTAAACAGAATAAAATTTTCCTTTAAAAGCATCATTTGTATAATAGATAGCACTATCATTACTGCAACGCACTAAATTTGCTTTTTGATCGAACAGAATTTTCTTTTCTTTTAAATCAATAATATTTCCGATTCCGGTAATCAAATATCGATTTTTGTAAAGTTGGTTAGTTCCTAAATCAGTACGGATATAATCTTTTTCTTTTTTACCATCTGGAACTCTTCCTTTAAACGACATTAATTCTTCACGCCCTTGAAAGTGACCATTCAAAAAGTGATAGCTAAAAACTAATTGTTTAAACTCACCTTTACTGGCAGGGTCGTAATGGACAACAATAAGAGAGTAGGTTGCGTTTTGAGAAAAAAGATTAGTCTTACATAAAAATGTAATCCCAAGTAAAATAAAAAGTGCTTTTAATTTCATAGATTGAAATAGGTTCTACTATTACTTATTCGTGCCATAGGCATCACTTTGTAACAAAAAAATCAAACAATAATCTTACACCAACTCCTGTGCCGCCTTTTCCTCTATAACTATCTTTTCCAGTAATGAAAGCTGGTCCGGCAATATCTAAATGTATATACGGGTAATTGGTAAACTTTTCTAAAAATTTTCCAGCGGTAATTGATCCGCCGTAAGGACCACCAATATTTTTCATATCGGCAATATCCGATTTCATTAATTCATAATAATCATCCCAAAAAGGAAATACAGCTAAGCGTTCGTGAGATTTTAAACCACTGGCGCTTAATTTGCTCATGTGTTTTTCGGGAGCATTTCCCATCGCCACAATTCCGTATTGTCCGATTGCTGCTGCCGCTGCGCCGGTTAATGTTGCTAAATCAATAGTTAATTCAGGATTGTATTTTTTTGCATAGTGTAAAGCGTCTGCTAAAATCATTCGCCCTTCCGCATCCGAGTTTAACATTTCAACTGTGCTTCCATCCATCATGGTGATAATATCTCCAGGTGCAAATGCATTAAATCCAGGACGGTTATCTGTTGCCGGCACTAATCCAATAACGTGAACAGGAAGTTTTGCTTTCGCAATAGCGTACAAAGTGCACCCTACTGCTGCGCCACCGGCCATATCGCATTTCATTAAGTCCATACTGTTAGCAGTAGGTTTTAAACTTAATCCCCCCGTATCGTAAACAACACCTTTACCAACTAAAACATAAGGTTTTTTATTTTTTGCGCCGCGACCTTTATACTCCATTACAGTAAAAGTTGGTTCATCAACACTTCCTTGATTAACAGAAAGCAGACCGCCCATTTTTAGCTGTTGAATTTTTGCTTTATTAAATACTTCCACTTTAAAACCGGCTTGTTTGCCCATAGATTTAAAAGCATTTGCTAAATCGGTGGCATTTAAAATATTTACTGGTTCATTTACTAAATCGCGAGCTTTGCAAGTAGCATCAACAGTAATATTTACATTAGAGATTTGATTATCTTTTAATCTTCCATCAACAACTAAAATTGTTTCAAGAGTATTTAAACTTTTTTTACCGCTTGGTTTGTGTTGTAAAAATTGATAATTCGCTAAAGCAATTCCTTCCGCTAAAGCTAAACTATTCGAGTTTCTTAAAGTGTCGTTTATAACAGTAATTTGTTTTCCTTTTGCTGCATTAACAGCATCACAAATAGTACATCCGTTTTTGCGTAAGGTTTCATGAGTAGCGTTGCTGTCTTTTTTAGAATCAACAACAACTACAAAAACCTGCAGTCCTAAATGGTTAACTGAAACAAATTTCTTTTCGGGGTCGCTTAACTGTTTTGTTAAATAGTCGGCTAAGTCGTTACTGAGGTTATAGTTAGGCTTGTTTTTCCATTTTTCGGTAATAATGGCAAGATTAGAACCTTTAGATACTGAGTTTGTTTTTTTAATAGTTATCATAGTAAATTGGGATGTACGAATATTACAATTTTCAATTAATTAACCTAATATTTCACCTGGATATCATTGTAAATTTTTTGGTTGGGTGGAATGAAGCTAAATTTATGTATTTGCTAGGAGAAATTTGTGAAATCTATGCTTCATTTGAGGCTTAAATCGTAATTTTGTAGTAATGAATACTGAGGCATTATTAAAAAGGGCTATAAACCTTGAATTTTTAACAATAGAAGAGGGTGTGTTTTTATTTGAAAATGCGCCTACTACTGAGCTGATGTTTGCAGCTAACGAAATCCGTAACCTAAAAAAGAACAACTCTAAAAAAGTTACTTGGATAATTGATCGTAACCTTAATACTACAAATGTTTGTATTGCCAATTGTAAATTTTGTAATTTTTACAGAATACCAGGACATGCCGAATCGTACATAACGGATATAGCAACTTACAAACGTAAAATAGAAGAAACCATAAAGTATGGTGGCGAACAATTATTATTACAAGGCGGACATCATCCTGATTTAGGCTTGAGTTATTATGTGAATTTATTTAAAGAATTAAAAGCATTATTCCCCAATATAAAATTACACGCACTTGGGCCACCAGAAATTGCGCACATTACTAAACTTGAAAAATCAACGCATACAGAAGTATTAAAAGCCTTAAAAGATGCAGGCTTGGATAGTTTGCCTGGAGCTGGGGCAGAAATTTTAAATGACAGAGTTCGTCGTTTAATTTCAAAAGGAAAATGTACAGGCCGTGAGTGGTTAGAAGTAATGAAAGCTGCTCACCAATTAAATTTAACGACTTCTGCAACAATGATGTTCGGACATGTGGAAACAACATATGAGCGCTTTGAACATTTAGTTTGGTTGCGTGATGTGCAGGAATTAAAACCAAAAGAAGCAAAAGGATTTTTAGCATTTATTCCTTGGCCATTTCAGGATGACGGAACTTTATTGAAGAGAGTAAAGGGTGTAAAAAATCACGTAACATCAGACGAATATATTCGCATGCTTGCATTAAGCAGAATTATGTTACCGAATATTGAAAACATACAAGCATCGTGGTTAACAGTTGGAAAAGCAACAGCGCAAATTTGTTTACACGCAGGTGCCAATGATTTTGGAAGTATAATGATTGAAGAAAATGTAGTGAGTGCTGCAGGTGCTCCACATCGTTTTACTTATAAAACTATTCAGGATTCAATTCGAGAAGCAGGTTTTGAACCACAACTGCGCAATCAACAATACGGCGATAGAGCCATTCCTGAAAACATTACCGAGCAGGTTATTGATTATTAATCATCCGTAATTATAGAACGCTGATGACACTGATTTAGTAAGATAAATTATGATTTTTTCTGCGTTAATCATAAGCAATCAGAGTCATCTGCGTTCCATTTAAAACATCACTTCCAAACTTTGCTGTTTAGGTAATAATAATTTTGCACCGTTTTCTGTAATCAACATTTCATCTTCTATTCGTATTCCGAATTCCCCTAAAATATAAATGCCGGGTTCGTTGCTCATCATATTTCCTTTTTCCATTAAACGTTTGTTGCCGCCAACAACGTAATACCATTCGTGACCATCCATTCCAATACCGTGACCTAAACGATGCGTGAAATATTTAAATCCTGGACCATAACCCGCATCGCTAATTACTTTTCGTGCAGTTGCATCAACCGATTCAAAACTTACACCTGGTTTTGCAAATTTTAAAGCGTCTTGTTGTGCTTTTAAAACAATATTAAAAACGTCATTCATTTTTTGTGTTGGCTTTCCGAATACAGTTGTACGGGTAATATCCGATTCGTAACCTTCCACCGAGCAACCGCCATCAATTAATACAATGTCATTCTGTTTTAAACGGACTTCTTTTACTAATCCATGCGGATGCGCGCTCGCTTCTCCAAATAAAACTAAAGCTCCTCCACCAACTCCGAACTCAGCAAACAATTGTGTAATTATTTTTCCGAATTCGCCTTCAGTCATTCCTTCTTTTAATTGTTTAACGGCCACTTTATAAACTTCCATTGCCATATCATTGGCAATTTGCATCAATTCAATTTCGTGTTCTGATTTTATACCTCTGCATCCTGCCGTAATAATTGTCGCACTAATAATTTTTGCTGTCGGCATTGCTCTCTGAAAACCTTCCGTCACAAAATAGCGTGTAGTTTCTTCCAAACCAATTGTTGCAGTGCTTAAGCCAGTATCTTTTAAAATTTGTTTTATTAATTCAAACGGACTTTCATTCTCCTCCCAACAATATAATTTTGCATTTCCTGTTTGTTCTTTGGCACGTGATTCTTCAAATTTCGGAGAAATAAAAATAGCATCTCCTTTTTTTGGAAGCAACATCCCGAATAATCGTTCTGATCTTCCCCAATGAGAACCGGTAAAATATTCCAATGAAGTTCCGCCTTCCATAAAAATGGCGTCGATATTATTTTCGCTCATTAATTTGCGAGCTTGCTCTAATCTTGCAGCACGTTCTTCATTTGAAATTGGTTTAATTCTATCGCGTAATTTTTTTATAACTGAAGAGTCAATCAATCCTTTTTCTGGTTCGTGTTTCGAAATACTTTCTGCAAATAATTGTGTTGATGTTAAAGCTACAGCTGAAGTAATGCCTGTTGTTTTTATAAAGTTGCGACGATTCATAATGGTTGTTTTACGAATTAAATGTAACAAAAAACCCTGAAGCGGGCTTCAGGGTTTTTTGAGATTCTGCTAGCGCCTTCGGCGGCGGAATGACGGTTTTAAATATACGAATGACGTTTGTTGTACGAGCGCCATTCTGACAAAATCAGGATTTACCTACTTCTTCAAAAGAACTTCATCAATCATGCCATAAGCTTTTGCTTCTTCTGCAATCATCCAGCAATCACGGTCAGAGTCAGCCCAAACCTTTTCATAGGTTTGTCCGCTATGTAATGAAATAATTTCGTACAATTCTTTTTTCAATTTCTGAATTTCACGAGCTGTAATTTCGATATCTGATGCTTGTCCTTCTGCACCACCCATTGGCTGATGAATCATAACACGCGCATGTTTTAAAGCAGTACGTTTTCCTTTAGTACCAGCGCATTGTAATACAGCGCCCATACTCGCTGCCATTCCTGTACAGATAGTTGCCACATCCGGTCGAATGATTTGCATAGTATCATAAATACCTAAGCCTGCATAAACTGAACCACCAGGAGAGTTAATATAAATCTGAATATCTTTTTTAGCATCAACCGACTCTAAAAACAATAATTGCGCCTGAATAATATTAGCAACCTGATCGTTAATTCCGGTTCCTAAAAATATAATACGGTCCATCATCAACCGAGAGAAAACGTCCATTTGCGTAACGTTTAACTGACGCTCTTCTATAATATAAGGTGTTAAAGAAGATGAAATACGAGATGTATAGCTATCATAAGTCAAGCTATTAATACCCACATGCTTTGTGGCATATTTTTTAAATTCATTATTGTCGAACATAGTTTTGTGTTTTAATTAGTGATTCCAAAGTTAATTGTACAAGTTAATTATGCAAATACCGTGCAGAAAGAGTTTTCAACCCGAATTGATGGATAATTCGTCTATCTAATTCGGGTTTGAACCTTTTATTGTCATAAAGCATGACAAACCTGCCTGATTCAACGCTAATAAGCTTTAATGTTTCCACCTTTAATGATATAATCTACACCATTAATGGTGAATTTTTTACCTGAGGATTGCTGCATGAGGTTGGTAATATCTGTCTCTATCGTATGTACCGAACCCTTAGTTTTATAGGCAATATTGAGATAATCGGGATGAATTTCCATGCCCTCGGTTACTCCGCATAAAAGAACCCTCACCGGAACTTTAACTTTTGTAATTAGGTTGATGTCACGCACCTTTGCCCAATTGTCAGCAATTAAAATAATATTCTCCACGTTTCGCGTTTTTCTTAATCCGTAAAGTATTGCTTCAATCACGTTTTCCGGAGCATCGCCACCTTGTCCGTTTTTAATACAGAGATTCATGGCATGCAGAAGTTGATCGACATTAGTTGCTGTACAAAAATAAGTTCCACCAGTAACACCAACTTTTTTATCTGCATCTTTTTTTCGGTCGCCGTCATTAAAAAAAACAAAACTTTGTCGTAATGAATCACTTGTAAAATGAAGTTTCAGCCATGTACTTATTTGTTGTGCAAAAGGGTACATGCTCCCAGTTAAATCGGCAACAATTAAGGTTTTTTGCCATTTTGGATTTCGTTTAAAAACATTGTAAACAATATTATTTACAGTATCGTTAGTTGGTTTTAAATTGGTTTCTGCATCAGTACTTCGACTTTCAAAACTAAATCGGCCCTTACGGTCGTACACACTGTAATAACCATCCAGACTTCCATTTTTATAAACACCTTCCGCTTTCAAATAACCATTGTTGTAATATTCAACTTCGGGTCCGTGTTTTACACCGTTTTTATAAGTTTCAAAAAAATCTTTACGGCATCTTTTTGAGTAGTGGGTTACACTGCCATCGTGTTTGCCGTCTTTATAAAAAGCTTCTTGTTCAACACAATCGGGATGATCGTACCAAGTAATTTCGAGTCCGTCTTTTTTACCGTCTTTATAAGAGGTTTCAAGTTTAAGATCACCATTTGGCCAATATTCACGCCAAATACCTTGTTTGAGATCGTTATTGTCAACGATATTTACGGTATCCTTATCCTGAATTTCAAAATGTTTATACTGGGCTTTTGTAAATCCAGCAATAAAAACGAAGAAAAATAAGATATAGAAAGCTCTAAACATATAGCGACAAATTAAAATTGCTTAATTTTGGACTCATTAGCAAATTATATGCTCGAAAAGATAAATAACTTATTACTGGAAGTAGAGGGGCTAGCACTTAATACCAAGGATCAGGTAGAAGAATACCGTATTAAATGGTTGAGTAAAAAGGGTGAAATCACGGTGTTGTTTGATGAGTTTAAAACAGTTACGCCTGAATTAAAAAAAGAACTTGGTCAGAAATTAAACGATTTAAAAAATAAAGCGCAAGAAAAAATAAATCATTTAAAGGAAAAATTTGAAGACTCAACAGATTCAAATACATCTTCAGATTTGGATTTAACTTTACCTGGCGACCCAAATATTTCAATTGGTTCTCGTCATCCTTTGAGTATTGTAAAGAATCAAATCATCGATATTTTTTCAAGAATTGGATTTACAGTAAGTGAAGGAAGAGAAATTGAAGATGATTGGCATAATTTTACTGCCTTAAACACACCAGAAAATCATCCGGCGCGTGATATGCAGGATACGTTTTATGTGAGTTTAAATCCGGAAATGGTATTGCGAACACAAACTTCAAGTGTGCAGGTACACATTATGGAAAGTCAAAAACCGCCTATCAGAACTATTTCTCCTGGGCGTGTTTACCGTAATGAGGCGATTAGCGCACGTGCGCATTGTCAGTTTCATCAGGTGGAAGGTTTGTATATTGATTCTAAAGTTTCGTTTGCCGATTTAAAACAAACGCTTTTATATTTTTCACAAGAAATGTTTGGCGCTGAAACTCAAATTCGTTTACGCCCAAGTTATTTTCCATTTACTGAACCAAGTGCTGAGGTTGATATTAGTTGCACTATTTGTAAAGGTAAAGGGTGTAACGTTTGTAAATACAGTGGTTGGGTTGAAATTTTAGGTTGTGGTATGGTGGATCCGCAGGTGTTAGAAAATTGTGGGATTGATCCGAATAAATTTAAAGGCTTTGCATTTGGAATGGGTATCGAACGCATTGCCATGTTAAAGTATCAGGTAAAAGATTTGCGTTTGTTCTTCGAGAATGATGTTAGGTTCTTAAAACAATTTACATCAGCATAATATTTCTGATTGCGGGTTTCTAGTTAGTTAAAGAAATCAGGAACCAGAAACCAATAACGGGAGATGGAAAATAATTCGCGAAAACATTCATTAATCGAAATGCTGAAAAAAGAACCGGAAGACCTGTTTCTTAATTATGCTTTGGCGGTTGAATTTGTTGGTGAAGGAAAATACGAAGAAGCCGAAAAGCAATTTTTAAAAACATCACAAATAAATTCTGAATATTTGCCGTGTTATTATCAATTAGGACAAGTAGCAGAAAAAATAAAAAAAGAAAAAGAGGCATTAGACTATTATAAAAAAGGATTAGCGCTTGCACAAAAACAAAATAACCAAAAAGCCGTAAACGAAATTAACGAAGCAATTTGGATGTTGGAGGACTAGCAAAAATTTCCCGCAGATAACGCAGATCTGCGCAGAAACCAAACAAACATCTGCGATAATCCGCGAAATCTGCGGGCAAAAAAATGGAATTGAAATTCGACATAATAGAAATTTTAAAAGTAACAATGGTGTTGTTTGCGGTAATTGATATTATTGGCTCAATACCTGTTATTATAAGTTTAAAGGAAAAAACCGGACAAATAGATGCTGCAAAAGCGTCGATGGTATCGTTTGGTATTATGGTGGTGTTTTTATTTTTAGGAAATTATATTTTAGATATTATTGGTATTCAAATTGGTGATTTTGCTATTGCCGGTTCAATTTTATTATTCATTATTGCTTTTGAAATGATATTGGGAGTAAAAATTTCAAAAGAAGAAATGTCGAATACTGCATCTGTAGTTCCATTAGCGTTTCCATTAATTGCTGGAACAGGAACTCTAAGTACATTACTTTCCATTCGTGCTGAATACAATATTGTTTCTATTATCATTGCGATTATTATAAATGTAGTCGTAGTTTATTTTGTACTCAAGCATCTTAATTTGCTAGAGAAATTTTTGGGCGCTGGTGGTATTGCCATTCTTAAAAAAGTATTTGGTATAGTGTTATTAGCGCTCGCTATTAAATTATTCAGAAAATACACTGGATTATAAATTGCAAATTTAAACTAACCTCTAATCAAATTGCGTCCTCTTTACACCATACTTCTTCTCATAGCTTCTAATACTTTTATGACAATTGCCTGGTATGGGCATTTAAAATTTAAGGACATTTCGTATTTAAAAAATGTGAGTATAGTAGGAGCAGTGTTAATTAGCTGGCTAATCGCTCTAATTGAATATTCCTTAATGGTTCCGGCCAATAAATTAGGTAGCAATATAAATGGAGGTCCTTTTAACATGTGGCAATTAAAAATGATTCAGGAGGTGGTTTCTATCTCTGTTTTTGTGATTTTTACCCTTATTTTCTTTAAGTCAGATAGCTTTCGCTGGAATCATGTGATTGGTTTTGCCTTTCTTATAGCCGCACTTTACTTTTTCTTTAAGAAGTAGTTATTAGGTTAAAGGTTATAAAGTTATAAGTTACAAGGTTAGATTATCTAGGCCAATTAACTAATAACCCTATTACTTTATAATTTTTTTCATTATATTTGGTTAACAAAAATGAGGAAAGCTTTTCTATACATTTTCATCTTATTTTCTATTGCTTCTTTTGCGCAGGAAAATATAGTTACCCCGCATGTTAGCCCTGCTGTTCGTTTTACAGAAAATCTTGGTCAGTGGGATGATAATATCCTATTCCGTGCCTCATTAGATGGTGGTGCATTATTCGTTGAGAGAAATACCCTCACATTCAATTTTTACGATAAAAAGAAATACAGAAGCCTTCACCTAGATTATAACAGTAAGATAACCGAAAAAGATTTATTCTTTAAAGGTCATGTATATAAAATGCATTTCTTAGGTGCTAATCCTCAACCCGTAGTTGAGAAAATGGAACAAGGTTCTGATTACGAGAATTTTTATTTGGATAACGATCGTGACCGTTGGAAGTCAGAAGTGCATAACTACCACCGTATTTGGTTACGCAACTTATATAACAATGTAGATTACGAAGCAATTACTGCCATTAATGGTATAAAATATAATTTTCATGTGAAGCCAGGTGGTGCGCCCGAACAAATAAAAATAAAATATGAAGGTGTGGATGATATTAAATTAAAGGACGGCGCACTTATCTTAAAATTAGAAGTTAATGAAGGGATAGAACAAAAACCTTACGCTTACCAATTGATTAATGGTGTTGTTAAAACTGTTCCTTGTAAATATGTTTTCAAGCATAAAACTGTAAGCTTTGAATTTCCTTCAGGATATAATACCAAATACGAACTGATCATAGATCCTATACTTGTATTCTCTGCGCAAATTGGCGTTACCGCGGATAATTTTGGAATGACTGCTACCTTCGACGTGGCCGGAAATTTATATAGTGGTGGTACAGTATATGGTCCTAGTTATGCAGTTACTCCTGGTGTTTATAGTTCAAGTTTCATTGGACCGACGGGCTATGGAAGAACCGATGTTTTTATTACAAAGTATAATTCTACCGGTAATTCATTATTATATTCAACATACCTTGGAGGTGCTGGAACGGAAATAGTAACAAGTCTTGTAATGGATTTCAATAATAACTTATGTTTATATGGAGCCACGAGTTCGCCTAATTTTCCAATGGCTTCAAGTGCAGCGTATAATTTTTTTAAAGGAGGTCCGGATATTGCATATGTAAGTAATGGTACTTTTTTTTGCGGAGGGACAGATATTTACTTAGCTAAATTCAATTCGAATGGAACTTCTTTATTAGCTTCAACTTATTATGGCGGCACACAGAATGATGGTATCAATCATTTAACTAATACTACTATTGTTACAATTAGCGCTAGTAATAACGCTTGTACAACTTCTATTCCCACTTCAAATTACGATTCATTGCAAATGAATTACGGAGATCAGTTCAGGGGAGAAATTCAGGTTGACATGTTCAACAATATTTATATCGTAAGTTCAACACGTTCATCCAATTTACCGATAGTAGGTGGTTTTGACAATAGTTTAAACGGCTCACAAGATGCGTTTGTGGCAAAATTCAATTCTAATCTTAGCGCTTTAATCTATGCGAGTTTTATCGGGGGTAGTCAAAATGATGCCGGAAATGGTATTTATGTAAGCACTACTCAAGAGGTGTTTGTTACTGGCGGAACTTGTAGTAATAATCTTCTCGGAACATCAGGAGGTTTTTTACCAAGCTATCAGGGAGGAAAAACGGATGGATTCCTTTATAAAATAAACAGTGCGGGAAATAGTATAATTAACGCTACTTATATTGGAACTACTGATTACGATAATTCTTTTTTTGTACAAGGTGACAGGTATGGTAAAATTTATGTTTATGGTCAGTCGTATGGAAGCATGCCTGTGATGAAAGCAGCTACAAGCCCGACAGTATTCAATGTTCCGAATACGCATCAATATGTTATGCGTTTCGACAATAATCTTAGTAACATTAACATGGCAACTGTTTTCGGTAGTAAAACGGTTGGAACAGATATTTCACCTTCAGCATTTGCAGTCGACAAGTGTAATAATATTTATTTATCGGGATGGGGCGGATCATTATTCTCGACTAGTCCAATGTCTGGTATGCCTTTAGCTAATCCAACTCAATCTACAACTACTGGTTGGGACTTTTATTTAATGGGATTAGATTCAAATGCAAATAGTTTAATTTATGGTTCTTATCATGGTGGTGGTTTAAGTAAAGAACATGTGGATGGAGGAACGTCGCGTTTTGATCCTAGAGGAGTTATTTATCAATCTGTTTGTGCAGGTTGTGGTGGTAACGATGATTTTCCGCGCACACCATTTACTTGGCCTTGTCCGCTTCAGGCTACCGGTAATTGTCCGAATCAAAACCCAAGCACCAATTGTAATAATGGTGTTTTTAAAATTAATTTCCAGTTATTGGTAGCGGTTTCAACAATCAATACAAATACAGTTTCTGGATGTAATCCTCTTACAATTAATTTCACAAACGCTACACCACCTACGGGCGTTGGCGCTTCTTCTACTTGGTATTTTGGTAACGGACAAATTGTAAACACAAGCGCAAGTACTATTCCGGTTACTTATACCAATTCGGGAACTTATACTGTATCCCTTGTTATAATTGATCCGAGTTCTTGTAACGAAAAGGATAGCAGTATTACATTTATAACGGTTCATCCTAATGTTGATGTAACTGCAACGGCTACACTTGTTGCATGTAGTGATACGGTTTTATATAATGGCCCCGCTATTACTTCAGGAACTTTGTCAACTTACCAATGGACTTTTGGCCCAGGAGGAAGTATAACTACAAGTACGCTTACATCTCCGGTCAACACTTATTCTAACGCTGGTACTTATACCGCTCAGGTATTGGCAGTAACAAATTTAGGATGCAGGGATAGTTCTATTGTTTCGGTTCAGGTACATACACTTGTTCCGACAGTTACATCCAATACAATTTGTCAAGGAGCTTCAGGCGGCATTACGGCCGGAGGTGGCACAAGTTATAGTTGGTCGCCTGCAACAGGATTAAGCAGTACAACAATTGCAAACCCTATTGCAAATCCAACCGTTACAACAAATTATACCGTTGCCATTACAAATACAATTACGGGTTGTACTAGAACATTAACTACGGTTGTTGGCGTTAATCCAAAACCAACAGCCAACTTTACTTATACTGTGAATCCTTGCGGTGGTGGTGTAACGTTTACCGATAATTCTGTTTCAGGCATTACGCAATGGTTCTGGAATTTTGGCAATACAGCGACCTCAACTTTTCCTAATCCATATCAGTTTTATAATCCAGGCGGAACTTTTAGTGTGAACCTAATTACCGGTAATGCCTTTAATTGTTACGATACAGTTGTAAAGGTACTAACGGTAGCCACACCTCCTCCTGTTTCAATTAGCTCAACACAAACTATTTGTTTAGGTGGTTTCGTGACCTTGAATGCTTCGGGTGGTTTTGCTTATCAGTGGTCGCCATCGGTAAGTTTAATAAATCCGAATTCACCAAATCCTATTGCCACACCATCTACAACAACACAGTATTCAGTTATTATAACCAATACAAACTCTATTGGTGATACCTGCCGTTTTTTATTAACGGCTGATGTTTATGTTACACAAGCATCAGCATTTCCTATTAGTGCTTTTGCGAATCCAACTGTTATTGTATTGGGAGAATCAACAGTTCTTACTTTATCAGCAACAGCAGGCGCATTGGTTACCTGGTACCCTTCGGGTTCACTATCATCACCTAATGGTTATACGGTAACCGCAACTCCTCAGCATACTCAAACTTACACTGTGGTTATTCAACGTGGCCCTTGTAGAGATACAGCTTATGTTTTGGTTGAGGTTATTGAAGACGGTTGTTTCGAAACAGATGTATTTATTCCAAATACTTTTACGCCCAATGGCGATGGAGTTAATGATTTTATGTATGCGCGCGGACATAAATTAGCAGAAGTATATTTTGCTATTTATAACCGTTGGGGTGAAATGGTTTTTGAAACCAGAGATTTAAAAACAGGCTGGGACGGAAATTACAAAGGTAAACCGGCAGATGTTGGTGTTTTTGGTTATTACGTAAGAATAAAATGCTATAACGGTAAAGAAACATTCAAGAAGGGGAATATTACTCTTATACGTTAGCTATTTGAATTAATTTAATAAATGGAATTTTAGTATTGTGTGAGTGTAGCCAAGTACTAATGAATAATTTTTTATTAAGTAAATTGTTAATTTCTTGTTTGAATTTGCATAATTGATTTTTTTTTAATATTTGTTTTCAGAGGCATATTTGTAAAAAGTGAATTTTTAAGGATGCTGTAATTTAAAATTTAAAACAATGAGAAAAATTAAAGGTAAAGTTATGCCGATTCTAATTGCTTTTGGAGTTGGTATTTTGATTTTTTATGCATGTAGTAAGAACAAAACAACCCATGATCCTAATTTAGTTAATGTTGCCGGTAATGTAAGCAGTAGTGAATCTGCCAAGCAAATTACTGAACCAATATTGCTTGATAATTCTACAATGAAGCAGTTTGAAACTGATGAGGATTACAAGAATATTGAGAAGAAAGCCAAAGATTTAATGCTGAAACTTCTTAATCAAAAAACTCTTGATTTAAGTAAAATTGATTGGTTTAATGACAAAGAAAGTGCTCTTGCAGCAATAGGTATGACTAATGAACAATATAACCAGTTAGCTTTGGATATGCAAAATTCAGCAAAATCCCTTCAAAGTAAATTTATTATTAGACCAGTTACTTGCACATTTTGTGATTTAGCACAGGAACAAAAAACTAATAAATTCAGAAAGCTTATTACAATGATTGATGAAAATAGAGGTTATCAATCAATATTATTTAGGCAAACCGGAGGAGGAGGATGTAAATGGGAGTATTATGCGTGTGGGATTTTATGTCTAGCAGCAGGCGAAGTTCCTCCTTTATTTTTGCTTTGTGTGGGTTTGTGTGCATGTTCGTATTGTGACCCTCCTCCGCCATTTTGCTCATCGATGGGTGGAGCTTAAATTTAACTTGAGTAATGAAAGAAATGATTTTGCCCATAATATTCGTAGCGATTATTATTTGCGTGGCTTTTTTTATGAAAAAGTCAAGATTGTCAGAAAATGTATTAATAAATTCCTTATTGATTATTTTTGGAGTTACCTTCGTAATCTACCAGATTTTGACTAAATCACTATCTGAAATGAATTACACATTAATCTTCAGTAATTTGGTTTTAGTAATTGGCTGTGTTATGTTATTTTTTCGAAAAATACTACCGAAAATAAAAAATTAATGTTATTTTTTAAAGGGACTTCGGCCCCTTTTTTATTAATTGCCATGTTAAAATAGGTTACCCCCTCCAAAAAACCACCCTAATTACGGTACGACCACTCATACTATTTTTAAAAACATTGCAATTTCTGTGGTAAATTTGTCATCGATTTATCATGAGAAAACTATTTATACTTTTAGTCCTAGCACTGTTTATTTTCAGACCTGCTTTTTCGCAAATGCCACAAGGTGGTGATATGAGCAAAATGCTGAAGGGCGCCAAGAATATGAACATCGGTCGTTTTTACGGAAAAGTTATTGATGCTAAAACTAAAAAGCCGGTTGAATACGCATCGGTAGTTTTATTATGGTTTAATAAAGATAGTTTAATTGCCGGGGGATTAGCAAAAGAAAACGGCGAATTTTCCTTAGAAGGTTTGCCACCTTACGGAGGATACCGCATAAAAATTACATTTATTGGTTACAAAACATTTGAGCAAAAAGTTTATATCGTTCCGCCAAATAAAATCGATCAAGATTTAGGAGATATAAAATTGGAGCAAGATGAAAAAATGTTAAAGGAAGTTGAGGTAACTGGAGAGAAGGAAACATTTACTATGGGAGTTGATCGTAAAATTTACAACGTAGATAAAGATTTATCAGCTAAAGGCGGAACTGCTTTAGATGCAGTAAAAAATATCCCAACTATTTCGGTAGATGCTGATGGTAATGCAACATTGCGTGAAAGTTCAGTAAGAATTTATGTGGATGGAAAACCAACTACATTAACTCTGCAACAAATTCCTGCCGATCAGATTGATCGTATCGAAGTGATTTCAAATCCATCTGTAAAATTTGAAGCATCTACTACAGGTGGTATTTTAAATGTTGTGATGAAGAAAAACAATAAACCTGGTTACAATGGAATGTTAATGGCTAATGCAGGCACCGGCGATCGTTATGGTGGAATGGGCAACATTAACATTAAAGAAAAGCCATTTAATTTTTCGATGATGTATACATTTAATCAGGGCATCAACAACAATAATGGTTATACAAAACGTGCTGATAAATATAAGGATACTATTATAGATTATTTTAATCAGAATAATTTAACACGCATGTCAAATCAATTTCATTTTGGAAGATTAAGCGTTGATTACAGTATCAATAACCGTAATACTATAACTGCAGCAGGAAATTTTGTAAAAGGTCAGTTTAACTCGAGTGATGTACAGAACTACGAGTTTCTGTTAGCTAATAAAACGCCGATATCTGAAGGCTATCGTATTAATGATTCCAAATCGGGATTTGTTAATTATACGAGTCAGTTGATGTATAAAAAAACCTATCCTCGAGTAGGCAAAGAGTTAACGATAGATGCGAATCATAATTATTCAGAATCGCAAACGCAATACCAGTTTAACTCATACGATAAAGATAATAACGGAAATGAAATGCCGTTTTCACCCATCCTTCAAAAAAACACAGGCGGTAGTAAAAGCAATCAGTATATTTTACAAATGGATTATGCTGATCCGATTTCAGAGAAATCAAAAATTGAATTTGGTATGCGTGCTTTTTATAAAAACTCTCTCAGCTTTAATAATACCTCAAACTACAGTTACTCTAGTGATAGTTATCAAAAAGACACAATTCTGAGTAATCGTTACATTATTGATGATATGGTAAATGCGGCCTACATCAATTACATGAGCAAAACAGTTTGGGATATTGGTTACCAAGCCGGATTACGTTTTGAACAAACGTATTATAAAGGAACAATCACGGATAAAAATAAATCATTCGAGTATAATTACCCTGGTAGTTTAAGCACACTTAAAAACTGTTTGTTTCCTGCCATTTACCTTACTAAAAAAATTAAAACTAAACACGAAATACAATTTAACTTATCGCGTAAAATTGAAAGACCTAACTTTTTCCAGGCCATGCCTTTCGTTATGTTTAGTGATAAAAAGAATTACCGTATTGGTAATCCCGCTCTAAAACCAGAGTTTATTAATATTGCAGAAATTAATTACAATAATATTTTTGATAAAGGTAATTGGTTGGTGTCTGCTTATGGTCGTTTAAGCGAGCAGCCTATTACTAACTCAGCTTATCCTTCTGCAACAGATTCAACAGTATTAGTAAATACATTTGTAAATGGAAAAAGCAGTTTGCGTTATGGTTTAGAAAACACATTACGTTATACCTTCTTTAAAAAATTAACGGCTACCGCTAACATTGATTATTATTATGTGTATTTAACCAGTGGTATTATTGCTGGACAAGCATCAACTGTAACACAAGGCTGGAGCTATAAAGGAAAATTAACCTTGAGTTATTCTTTACCTTGGCAAATGACATTACAAGTTAATGGAACTTATGAAGCGCCCAAAGTAATTATCAATGGCCGGACATTAGATATGTACTTCATGGATATTTCATTAAACAAAATGATTAGCACTAAATGGGTATTTAATTTAACCTTGAGCGATGTGTTTAATACAAAGCGTATGGGTACAAGTTTAGCAACAAGTTATTATACTCAGGATTTATCCCGTCGACGTGAAACACGTTATTTGAAATTTAGTGTCACTTATTTATTCGGTAAATTCGATTCATCTATCTTTAAGATGAGAGGAAAAAAAGGAAGCACACAAGATTCAGGCCAAGAAGGCGGAATGGGCGGAGGATTTTAATGCAACACAGTATTAATATTGAAGGTATAAAACTTTACGCTTACCATGGCTGTCTAGAAGAAGAAGCTAAAATTGGCGGGAATTATATTGTGGATGTTTACATCACAACAGATTTTACAGAAGCTGCTAAAGCCGATGATTTAAAAAAGACAGTTGATTATTGCGCGGTTTATGAAATTGCAAAAGTAGAAATGGCCATTCGCTCAAAATTAATTGAACAAGTTTGTCAGCGTATTTTTGATAATATCAATACCAATCTTAAGGGTATAAAAACGCTTCATGTAAAACTTACCAAACTCGTACCTCCTATGAATGGTGACGTAGAAAAAGTAAGTGTGGAAATAAAAGGGTAATCTTTAATTTTTTTCAAATTGTCATCCTGAGCTTGCCGAAGGGCCAACCAATGAATGGGGATGTGGAAAAGGTAAGTGTTGAGGTGAAAAGCAAATAATTTTTTATGAAATCATTAAATAACTTAATGCAGGAAATAATTCAGCTTACTACTGAAATTGAAACTAAATATCCTGAGTTATATAAATATTTAGGAGAAACCCCGATTGAACTTTGCAATACACCTGCGAAAACTATCTGCACTGATGATTTGAAAGAATATCTGGGAACTTTAAAATCGCAATTACAACATCATATCGAAACGCATAAAAGGAAAATCAGTTAAGCTTCGCAAGACGGTAAATCCTGCGAAGCGTGTGATTTTATTTAACCGAATGAAATCACTATACGTTTTTATTGAGTTTTGTAATCTGAAGGAACAGTAAATTTATCAGGAGAAACAGAAGCGTTTTCTTCAACTTTCACAGCCTTACTTGTGCTTTTCATATCTTTTGAACTTAATTCAATAGATAATAAAATACGATTCCATCCAGCATATTTTGTTGACGTATTCATTCCGGCGGTAGTAGTTATAAATGTAAATGTTTCACAGTCTTTACCAGCAACTGTCTCTTTTGCTCCTTGTTTAGCAACACCAGCATCTTTATCTTTTTGTGAAACTTCATCCCAGTTAAATTGCATTTCAGTTCCTCTATAAGCTGCCCCTGATTTGTAAGCTGTTTTTTGCTCGTGTATAACCTTATATAGGTCTTTACCATCACTAAAAAAAGATTCAGTTAGTTTGCCATCTTTATAGGTTTCTTTACATTCTTTCATTCCGTAATCATCAAAATAAAGAATTTCTTTGCTTGGTATTTTCATACCCGCCATTTCCATCATCGTTTCAAAAGTAATAATGCCGGATTTTACCTCATATTTTTTTGTAGTTACAGGAGGTGCGCTCTGAACTGCATTTTCAGTCATTTCTTTTACTTTTTCAACTTCAGAATTTGCAACAGTTTGTGAATCGTTCTTTTGATCAGTAGAACAGGAAAAGAAAATTAGCGCAATTATTGCGTTTAAATAAATAAGTTGTTTTTTCATGATAAAGAGGGTTAGAGTTTATAATGACGAATATAATATTTTTTAATACATCCGTGAATTTATTTCATAGGGAGTTACTAATTCTATATTTAATTAGTTAAGCCCTTCCAGATTTTTCTTCAATAAATAATTTCCTTCCACCAATAAATGTTTCATTGTTTTTTTATTGGTAATAATGAGTGCATTGGTGTTGTATTTATTAATCGGAAAATCGTACTCGGTAGTTTCATGACTTTTATTTTCGATAGCTGCAAACATTAACACATCGTGTTCGTTTAAGTAAGCATCTTTAACCAATTTAAAATCCCAGTAACTTTTCTCTACTAATTTTAAGTAGGCAAATTTACGATTGGGCATGTTACTGTATGTGGAAGTAAAATATTTTAAACGGTATTTGCCATTATAATTTACTAGGATGAATTTTTCGGTAATACTTATTTGTTTTTTACGGCCCGCAATTATTTCGCCGTTTCCCTTTATCAATTGTTGTGCGGCGCTATCTACGTGGCCTTGGTAATAGGTTAAAGAATCGCCTGCTTTTAAATGCACCACAGCAGTTTTTAATAAATGCTCCGGAAATTTAACTACAACACTTTCTTGAGCTCTAGAAATTAGAGCAGCAAAACTAAAAAGTATCAGGAAAATATTTTTCATTTAAATTTTGAATTTATTTATATACAAATTTTCCGTTACTGTATTCTGTCGGATATGAACTATTGAAGATGCCGTAAAATGCGTAACCGAGTGCGAGCCCAACCGTACCGCCTAATAGTGATTTTAATTTTCGTTTGTAACGAGCGCTGCGTTCGTATCCTAAAATATAAGCATCACTATCAATATAGGCAGGATTGGAAATTGTTTTGTGTCGTATCCTCACTTTTGTCGCTCCAGTAATAGCCATAAATCCATAAGGGGCGAGAGGTGCAAAAAAAGCTCCTGTTGCACCACTCAAAAAACCAATTGCGCCGGCGGTAATCATTGCGCCATTTGCTTTGAATCCTTTTCGTCCGTCACGTTCGCCTTTTACAAAATAGCCCATTTCGTCTCTAGAAAACCACATGTAACGTGCTGTGTCTTGTTGGTAAAAGTATTTTTTGTTGCCGTCTGCATAAAAAATACCATAAACATCATCATACTCGTAATGTAATTTTTTATTTACTTTTTTAGAATCGTATGCAGATACGGAACCTAAAAGTGTATCAATTACTTTTTCAATAACTAAATTTCCATTCATTAATATGATAGTGTCTTTTTGCTGCGAAAAACTTCGAAGCGCACAAAAAGCGACTAAAAAAACAAGAACTAAATTTCGTTTAGACATACGTGAGAAGATACAGGCACTAAGATACCAAAACCATTTGATTAATTAAAAAAAATTGCATTACTTAGTAATAAGATTTAAGTAAATGAAAAATTTAAAATTAACTGTATTGCCATTATTAATGGCCTTTTTTACGCAGGCTCAAAAAATTGAGAATGCAACTGTGATTTATAAAACCAATAGTGGCTTTGCTGTTTCAAAACCATTAAGCGAAATGCCTGTTGCCAAAGATGATGATAAGAGAGATATAGATAAAGAAGAAATTAAAAAAGGACATGGTGTTCCAGCAATTACCTATAAAAAACCTGTACCACTTACAGTGGATCCCTTAACACAAACTAATTTTGGAAACAAAACATTATCGCCTCCAATAGCAAACTGGCAAGGAACAAGTGGAACAGCATCTCCTCCCGATCCATCGGGCGCAGCAGGTCCGGCACATTATGTGCAAGCTGTAAATTTACGTTACATCGTGTATAACAAAACCGGAACTACACTTGGTGGTCCGTTTAATTTAAGTTCACTTTGGGCAGGAAGTACCAATGATGGAGATCCAATTGTATTGTATGATAAATATGCCGACCGTTGGTTTGTTCAACAATTTAATGGCACCGATAAAATTTTAGTTGCTATTTCAACAAGCTCAAATCCTTTAAGTTCTTATTATACGTATACATTTGTAGTTGACCCAGGAAATTTTCCTGATTATCCTAAATTTTCAATTTGGTCGGATGGATATTATTGCACAGCAAACTTAAACGCACCTTATAAATTAGCAGTGTTCGACAGAACTAAAATGTTAGCGGGTAATCCAACAGCAGGAATGATTTCTCTAACAACACCAACTACACCTTCAAGTGGTTTTTTCTCGGCATTGCCAGCCGATGCGGATGGAGTTTTACCGCCCTTTGGTACACCTTGTCCGTTGTTTATGTATGAAGATGATACTTGGTCAGCTGGTGGACTTGATCAATTGCGTATTTTTAAATTTACTGCCGATTGGGTAACACCATCCAATTCAACTTTAGTTTTAGATCAAACATTACCTACTTCAACAATTAATGTAAATTTTAATGTTAATTGGGATGATGTATCGCAACCGGGAACCACGCAAAAACTCGATGGAATTTCGGGGGTATTAATGTATCGTGCGCAGCATAGATGTTGGACGGGTTACAACAGTGTAGTAATTAATCATGCTGTTATTGTGGATGCAACTACAAAACAAGTCGGAATACGTTGGTATGAATTACGTCAAAACACAACTACAAACATTTGGAGTATTTATCAAGAAGGAACGTATGCTCCCGATTTACATAGCAGATGGATGGCAAGTTTATCTATGGATGATAACGGAAGTATTGGAATGGCTTACGCAGTGTCGAGTGGAACAGTATTCCCATCGTTGCGTTATACAGGAAGAAATGCTTCAGATCCGTTAGGATTAATGACCTATACAGAAACTGTTGCAGTAGCAGGAACGAGTTCCCAATTTGGATTTAATCGCTACGGAGATTATTCGCAAACATCATTAGACCCTGATGGAATTACATTTTGGCATACGGGTGAATATATGTCGGGCGGTAGTAAGACAAGAATATTTTCTTGGCAAATTCCTAATGTTACCACTGGAATTTCTGAACTAAGTGTTAAGCCTGATGTTTTAATTTATTTAAATGAAAATATTTTAAATGTGAAGGGCTTGAAATTGCCGAGTGATAATGAAACACAAGTGGATGTTTTTGATGTAATGGGAAAATTAATTATCGGAAAAAAAATAAATCCAGTTGCCAATTCTTTTGAAACATTGTTTGATGTTAGCGCTTATGCCAAGGGAACTTATTTGGTAAGAGTTGGAAATGAAAAATTTCAAAAAGTGGTTAAAGTATCAATCAATTAATTTTAAATGTTGAGAGCGAGTTTATTTTCATTAGTAGTTTTAATTTTATTTTCTTTTTGTAAAGCGAAAGACCCTAAAGCTGTTTCAACTCGTCCAGCCATTGCCGATGATCAAAAAACGATTGGAACCGTTTCTCATAAGCACGGTAAATGCGGAACTGTTGTTCTTGTTAAGGGAGCTGGTCCTGAACTTATTTTGGTTCCTTATCCTGCGCTCGATAAAAATTTTGATGTGGATGGTTTATCTATACAGTTCACTTACCGTAATTTAAGAATGCCTAAGCGCGAAGATTGTGACAGAGGTGTAATGGCGGAACTCAAGGAAGTATCAAAAAGTAATTAACAGACTGTTTACATTTTCGGGCCAAATTCCTTTAAAAAACCCGAATTTTCGGGCAAAAAACCCTCAATTTTATTAAATTTGTTACTCTTATTTAAACCCGCTTTACTATGGATACATTTGTGTCACGCCACAACGGCCCCCGCGAAAATGAAGTAAAAGAAATGCTTGCCAAAATTGGTGTTTCTTCTATTGATGAGTTAATTGAACAAACTGTTCCCTCGGGTATCCGTTTGAAAAAACCTTTGAAGGTGGCAAAGGCTATGACGGAGTTTCAATACCACAAACATTTAAAAGCTTTAGGTAAAAAAAATAAAGTATTCCGTTCTTACATAGGATTAGGATACTATAACAATATTATGCCCGCTGTTATTCAGCGTAACGTTTTAGAAAATCCGGGTTGGTATACTGCATACACTCCTTATCAAGCAGAAATTG
>JAYTSW010000225.1:0-24817 GCA_043745425.1 Sphingobacteriaceae bacterium
ATATTTTCTCCACCTTCGGAAGTGTCGAAATTATTAATCCCTTAATAGAAAACGAAAATAATAACATCGAGATTTATGAAAAATCCGATTTAAGTTCTGATAATTGTAATTACGCTTTGGCTGCTTAAAATGGAACAAAAACAAGTATATCATCTATTATCAATCACCACTACGGAGGCAAACTTTAAAAGGGAAAATAATATTGATGAGAATTATTTAAAAGTAAAAAATAATCTTGATCTAAACATTAGCAAAAGTTTCGACAAAGAAAATTTTGGGGTGTTTTTAACGGTAGATTTGAAACAAGAGTTTGCTGGGAAAAATTTAGTTGAAATCAAAGTCACTTGCGTTGGTGTTTTTAAAAAAAATGCGGAAGTATCAGAAAAAGCATTAGATGACTTCTGTAACATAAACGCCCCTGCAATTATTTTTCCTTTTGTTAGAGAGATAATATCCAATCTTTCAACAAAAGGTGGATTGCAACCAATAATAATTCAACCAATAAATTTTGTTGATTTGGCGAAGAATCCTGATAAGACACAACCATAGTTTGCAATGAAAGTTTTTAGCGGATGAATGGGCTAAAAATTCAAAAGATCAATAACATCCATTTTTAAAGCATCAGCCAATGCTTTTACTGTGACTATAGTGGTATTTATTTCACCACGTTCAATTCTTCCAACTTGATTTATTGGAATGTCAGCGTCATTAGCCAAATCTTCTTGTGAAATGTTTTTAGCTATTCTTATCTTTCTGAGATTTTTACCGAACGCTCTTACAAATTTTTCGTTTTTGATTACCACAGCCAAAAATTGGCATTGTATCTCTTTAATATAAACACATATATGTGTTATTTTATTATATTTGGTTACCTAATTCTAATAATATGAAAATACACCGAATAATTTTGCTTTTGATCGCTTCTATTTTTCTTCAATGCTCTATTTCAAACAAAGAGGACATAGCTTTCAAATCGCTAATGGTACAAGACGATATGACCTTAGAGATGTACTTTAATCATTTGGCTGGGATAGAAGGTTCAGTCAAAATTGAAAACATTGGGACAGAAAATTTTGGAGCAGGAACAGCTTCTGTTTATAGAATTGAAACAAAAACAGGATGCGAGGCCATTAGTAACATTATCGCTGAATTTTATTATAATTCACAAACCAATATTGGCCGATTGAAACATTTATTAGTGGATGGTGAAGAGACAGATGTTGTTAACATGAAGGTGCAGTTAAAAAACTTACTCATCTCAATTAGAAACTGTAAGCAATATCACTGGACAAAAAAAGACATGAAAAAAGCAACTGAGATTGATCTCTCATCCAATGGTTATGAAGAAAAGGATGGAAAAATTAGTGGTCATGGATCATATCCATCGGAAGGAATTCCTGATGATGTAAATGTCTTTGCTTATAACATACACACAAAAGAAACAATTAAGTGTAATTCATTCGATAGAGAGTCGGGTGAATATGAAATTAATGTTCCAAATGGAGAATACTACGTTTTTATGGGGAATAGTAACATTAATGACAGAACGAATGGGTTTTACAGTCAAATGGTACTATGTGGATTACAAGCTTCCTGTGAAGATCATTCTTTAATAAAAGTTGTTATTGAAAATGGAAAACGAGTAGAAAAAATTGATCCTGGTGATTGGTACATGCCCCAATAAGACAATACTGTTTTTCCCTTAGTTTCGTATGTTTTCTTATCTTTAGTACCTACTTTGTCCCCAATATGCTACAAGTTATTGATTACTCACGCATTTACATATTCTGCATCGGTAAATAGCCCTTTCACTCAATCAAAACAGGATTACTTTTTTGGTCAAAAATAGAAGGTAAAGAAATTGACTTTTGCTTCTGAATTTTGTAGTATTATATAAAATTTAACACCCTCTACCATGAAAAAATTTCTACTAGGTTTATTAGCCTTAGCAATTACAAATCTTGTTAATGCTCAGGATTGGCGTCAAATGATGCAGGATCCTAATTCAAACTTTTATGATGTTCAAAAAGCAGCGAATACATATTTCCGCGAACATGTTAAAGAAGAAAATGAAAGATCAAGAAAGATTTCTCAAGGAAAAATTTCTAATGAAGTAGAAGAAGAGTACAGCGGTTACGAACAATACAAGCGCTGGGAAGCTTTCATGGAGCCTAGAGTTTATCCAAGCGGTAACTTGTTTTTAGCGAGTCAAACTTGGAAAAACTACGAAGAGTTTTTACAAAAAAATAATTCAGGGAATAAAGTAATTAATCCTAACATGATTGCTTCTAGTACATGGACAGCAATGGGCCCTTTTGGTGCAATGACAGGTTCAGCTTGTGGATTGCCACGTAAAGCGGGACGAGATAATTTTATCACATTCAATCCTACTGTTACAACAACGTATTGGGCAGGTTCACCTGCAGGCGGTTTATGGAAAACAACTAATGATGGTGTAACATGGTCGACAACAACAGATAATCTAAGTGTTATCGGTTGTTCTGATTTAGCTGTTGATCCAACGAATACTAACATTATGTATTTAGCAACAGGTGATGGTGATGCAGGTGATACTTATTGTATTGGTGTATTAAAAACAATTGATGGTGGTGTTACATGGAATCCAACAGGATTAGTTTGGACAGTAAATCAACAGAGAACAATGCGTCGTTTAATTATTGATCCAGCAAATCCAAACGTTTTAATCGCAGCTTCAAGCGCAGGTATTTGGAGAACAATAAACGGAGGAACTTCATGGGCACAAACGAGCACTATTAATGCATATGATGTTGAGTTTAAACCAGGCGATGGAAATACGGTTTATGCAGGTGGAGGGGCAACCGCAACAACCCATGGTTTTTATTTGTCAACTAATGCAGGCGCATCATTTGTTTTAATATCTAACGGTATCCCAACAACGGCATGTACACGTGTGAACGTAGCTGTTACACCCGCAGACCCTAATTATGTTTATGTGTTGCGTTCAAACACAACTTATAATTTTGGTGGTCTATATAGATCTACTGCAAGCGGAACCGTTTTCACGTCAATGTCAACAACGCCCGATGTTATTTGTAACTCCTGTTCAGGTGTTGCTTCAGGTAACGGACAAGGCTGGTATGATTTAGCTTTAGGTGTTAATCCATTAAACAGAGATGAAGTTGTAGCTGCAGGTGTTAATCATTGGAAAAGTACAGATGGTGGTGCAACATGGGGAATTATTGGTTGTTGGAATAGTGTTTCCGCAAGTCCGCCATATATACATGCCGATGTGCATGAAGTGGAATATAATTCAGCAGGCACACTATATTCGACAAACGATGGTGGTATTTATCGCTATACAGGAACAGCGTGGACAGATATTACGGCACCAAGAAATATTTCGCAACAGTATCGTATAGGCTTATCAGGTACAACTCCTGATTATTGGATTACCGGACATCAAGATAATGGTACGAATGTTTTTAATGGAACAACTTATGCTGCTAAGTATTGTGGTGATGGTATGGATTGTTTTATTGATAGAACAAATAATAATAATATGTTTGGCGCAACACCTTCCGGCGGATTTATTTTATCTACTAATGCAGGAACAACTTGGTCGAGCGCTCAAACTGGAATGACAGGAGGCGCAGGATGGGTAGCTCCATGGCATCAGGATCCCGTAACAGCTACTACACTTTATGCAGGAAGAAGTCAGATGTTTGTTTCGACAAATTCAGGGAACAATTGGGTACAATTAACAGCAACAGGTGGAGCAGGAACTATTGTTGATTTTGCAATCGCACCTTCAAATAATCAGGTTCTTTATGTAATACATGGAACAAGTGTTTTTAAAACAACTAATGCAGGAACAAGTTGGACTAACGTAACAACAGGAATTACTGGTTCACCAACTTATGTAGCCATCGATCCATTGGATGCGAATAATGCATGGGTAACCATTAGTGGTTACAGTGGAGGTAACAAAGTGTTCATGACAATAAATGGCGGAACTACTTGGACAAATGTTTCATCAAATCTTCCAAACTTACCTGCAAATTGTATTGTATATGAGCCGGGAACTCTTGACAGAGTTTATGTTGGAATGGATGTTGGTGTTTATTATAAAGATAATTCAGGTCCTAACTGGACTTTATATAATGCAGGTTTACCTAATACAGTAATTAGCGACCTTGAAATTTCACCGGCTAACCCAACAAAATTATATGCTGCAACTTATGGTCGCGGTACTTATAAAGTGGATCTTGTTGTATCGGCAGCCCCCGTTTCTAGTTTCTCGGTAGCCGCGGCTGGATTATGTTCGGGTTCTAATATTGCTTTTACTGATCAATCAGCTAACTCACCAACAAGTTGGAGCTGGAGTGTAACACCCGCAGCAGGTGTAACGGTTACCACACCTACGCTTCAAAACCCAACAATGAATTTTATAAGTGCTGGAACATATACTGTTTCCATGCAAGCTACTAACGGCGTTGGTCCGGGTTCAGTAACAAACCAAACGGTTGTAATCGGCGCTACGCCAACTGTAAATATTGCTAGTGCTTCACAAACAGTTTGTGCAGGTTCTCCGGTTTCATTCACGGCTTCGGGTGCAGTAAGTTATAATTGGAGTAGTGGAGGTGGCAGCGCAGCAATTGCAACGTACACGCCGGGTTCTTTAACCGTTTATACTGCAACAGGAACGACAAGCGGTTGCTCGAGTATAAAAACAGCAACAGCTTATGTAAATGCATTACCAGTTGTTTCTGTATCGGGGCCTACAGCTATTTGTGTTGGAAACACAGCGGTATTAACAGGAAATGGTGCTTCTACTTATACTTGGAGCACAGGTCCAACAACTACTACAATTTCAACATCACCAACCGTTACAACAGTTTATTCTGTTGTAGGAACAGGAACGAATGGTTGTACAAATACTACAACAACTAATTTAGTTGTAAATTCTTTACCAGTTGTTGCAGTATCGGGTCCAACAGCGATCTGTAATGGAAGCTCTGCTGTATTAATAGGAAACGGTGCTTCAACTTATACGTGGAGTACAGGTGCAACAACCACAACTATTTCTACGTCTCCAACTGTAACAACAGTTTATTCAATTGTTGGAGTTGATGTTAATGGCTGCTCAAACACTACCACAACTTCTTTAATAGTAAATTCGTTGCCTGTTGTTAGTTCAGTGCCAAGTTCAACAATGATTTGTAATGGACAAACAGCAACCTTAACTGCGAGTGGTGCTTCAACTTATACATGGCAACCGGGAAGCGGAACAGGAAGTTCGTTAGCAGTTTCTCCTACTGTAACTACAACTTACAGCGTAACAGGAACGGCAACTACAAATTGTACTAACACTAGTATGCTAACTTTGTCTGTATCGGCTTGTACTGGTATTGATCAGGTAATTACAACAGGTGTTTATTCAATTTTCCCAAATCCGACCACGGGTAAATTAACTATTCAAGCAGGAGTAACAAAAAATACTGTTATTAATGCTGAGGTAATGGATGCGGCTGGTAAATTGGTTTTAAAGCAAGGCTTAAACTTTAGTTTATCTGAAAATAATCAAAGTATAAATATTTCAAATCTAGCAAATGGTTTATATTTTATTAAATTGACTAATTCAGACAATAAAACTGAAACTATCAGAATTATAAAGGAATAAATTAGTGTGAATCTCGAAAAGCCCCGCCTGTCATAATTAGCTTGACGAATTGCGGGGCTTTTTTATGCAAGATATGTATTGATGTACTTTACTGGAGTAAATCCCCCGTAGATAAAAGTTTCAGTTCTGCAGTTTAAGTTTATTCCGCTTTGTTTTTCAAACTCATTAATAGATTATAGGCGCCTTTTAAAACAATAGGTTTGTTTAGTAAGTTGTCTCCATTAATTATTTCCACCATCCCGTTTTCTGAAAAGCCTATTATAACCTCAGTTAATTTGTAATTATTCTTGTTTTGCTCGATAAAGATGTAGTTTTTATTTTCGAAATTAACAACTGCTTCTTCTGTTATAACAACCGAATTCGAAGTACTTATGTTAATATCGGCATTCATATACATTCCGGGTAATAAGTTTTTATCGTAATCTTCGAAGTGGCAATGCACCATAACACTTCTTTCAGGAGATAAGTCTTGACTTATTAAAATTATTTCAGCCTTATGTTTTTTATCAACTTCATGATTAGTGTTAGCGGTTAACTTTTGACCTATAAATAATTTAGGAATATCTTTTTCGTAAACTTTTAGGGCTAAATGGATGTCGCTTGGATTTATTAGTTCAAATATTACATCTGATGGGGTAACATATTTACCAATGTTAACATTTACTTTCGATACAAACCCATCAATCGGGGCATATACATTTATGCTTCTTGAAATTGAATTTTCGTCGAGGCCTTCAGGATTTATACCAATCAATTTCAATTTTTCGTAGAGCGATTTAGTGGCTATTTTTTGTGATTTATAATCAGCCTCTGCTTGCTGAAAAATCTTATCGCTACTGGCTTTACTTTGATTCAGTTCTTTTTGTCGACTGTACTCTTTTTCAAGATAATTTAATTTAGTAACCGAAGTCAGATATTCCTGTTGTATCTGGATATATTGTGGGTCTTCAAACGTGGCGATAGTTTCACCTTTCTTTATTTTACTTCCCTCTAGCAAGTGTGATGATTTTAAATATCCTCCTAAAGGAACGCTTATAGATACAATATTTTGAGGCGGAACTTCAATTTTTCCATTGGCCTTTAAAACAGATGAAATGTTTTTCTTTTCACCTTGTCCTACAATAATGCCGGCGCTTTTCACTTGATTTTCATTTAAGCTAATGGTGTTTTCTGTAATGGTTTTGTTTTCGGTTAATTCTTCTTTTTTATTTGAACTGCAAGCTGCAGCAATAAAAAGACTAAGTATTGTTAACGTATTGATAATTTTTTTCATAATTTATTTAGCTAATAAGTAATTTAATTGAATGGACGCTTCATTGTATTGTTTAATCGCATTTAGATAATCATTTTTTATAGAAATGGCTTGATTCATCAACAAGGTCCATTCCATATAATTAATTTCCCCGTCTTTTAAGCGTTCGGTTGCTGTTTTGGTAATTAAGTCAGCGTTTTTTAATGCTGTATTCTCGTAGTAAGAAATGGTTTTTAATTGACCGTTAATTGTAGCTACCATTCTTAAATATTCATTCTGCATAGATTGTAAGCCACTGGTATAATTATTCTGACTGATTAATTGAAGTGACTTGGCAGAATTTATTTTTGCTTTTTGTGCAGAAAAGAAAAACGGAATTCCTAACCCAAACTGCGCAGATTGAAAACGGGAGGAGGTGGAAGAATATAATACATTATCAGAACCTATACCAAGCATACTCATGTTGTTATAAGAAAAACTTAAATCAGGAAGAAGTCTTGACTTTTCAAGCTTAGTGTTCATCTGAGCTAATTTCTTTTGTTGTTCTAATTGTTTCATCAATGGATGGAGTTTGATAGTCGTGGTATCTGGCGTAATATTAACTTCAATTTTTATGGATGAATTTTCAGGAACATACCTTACGACTGAATTAAGTAATATTTGAAACCTCAACTGAGATAATTCAATTTCTTGTTTTAATTGGTTGTATTGAATCATTATTTGACCTTGCTGACTTTCGGCAGCAGTTTTTTCAAGAATATTATTTTCTCCTTTTTTAAATTTTAGGTTAGATGCCTGAAGATAATTTGAGTAAATGCTATCAATGTCATTCAATAGATTTAATTTTTCACCAAGTAAAATTAAGTCGTAGTAGGCCGAACTGATATTTCTCTTTAGCTCTGCTTCTTTTACCGAAACATTTAATAAACTACTTTTCCATTCTTCATTTAATACAGATTTTTGATTGGAGTAAACAGAAGGGAAACTTAAATTTTGATTAATTGAAATACGATTATCATAGTAAGAACTATTAAGTTGTCCATATTCACCATTTATACTTGTTAAAGGAATATTGACACCAGTTTTGGTTAATTCTTTCTGGTATTGTGCTTTTAGTTTTTCATTCTTAACCTGTAAATTATTTTTTAAACCTAGATCAATAGCATTTGACAACGAAATGCTTTGTTGAGCGAATGCTTGTGATGAAAATATAATAAAGACTGTAATCATTGAAAGAGATTTATTTTTTGTCATTATTATTTTCTTTTCAAACAATAAGTATAAAACTGGTAGTACAAATAAGGTTAGGAAAGTGGCTATCAATAATCCGCCGATGACTACAGTAGCTAAGGGACGTTGAACTTCTGCACCAGCACCATTGCTTAAGGCCATTGGTAAAAATCCTAATGACGCTACAAAGGCTGTCATCAGAATAGGCCTTAATCTTACTTTTGTTCCTTTCATAATTATTCGGATTGAATTAGTATACCCATCTTTTCTTAAGCGATTGAATTCAGCAAGTAATACGATGCCATTTAAAACAGCAACTCCAAATAAGGCTATAAAACCAATGCCAGCGCTAATACTAAATGGCATACCTCTTAAAAACAAAGCGAATATTCCGCCTATAGCTGATAAGGGAATGGCTGAATATATTAGTAAACCTTGTTTTATGGAATTGAAAGCAAAATACAGTAATAAAAAAATAAGCAACAATGAAGCGGGTACAGCGATTGATAATCTTTTTTTCGCTTCGTTTAAATTTTTGAATGCGCCGCCATAGGTAGGGTAGTATCCACTCGAGAATGTAATTTTGCTTTCAACTTTTTCTTGTAATTCAGCAACAATACTTTGCACATCACGCCCTCTAACATTAAAACCAACAATAATTCTGCGTTTGGCATCTTCTCTCTGAATTTGATTCGGTCCATTTTTTATTTCAACGGATGCTAATTGATATAATGGAATTTGCTCACCATTGTGAACGGGTATTAATAAATTTTGAATGTCGCTCAGTTCTTTTCTATTTTCATTATTTAAACGAACTACCAAATCAAAACGTCGCTCCCCTTCAAATATCATTCCGGCGCTTTGTCCGGCGAAAGCTGTATTAATAACTCTGTTTATATCATTAATGGTTAAACCATATTGCGCAATAGCATTTCGTTTATATTCTATTAATACTTGAGGCATTCCTGTTACAGTTTCTACATAAATATCCTGAGCCCCTTCAACAGTATTAATTATTTTTCCAATTTTTGAAGCATATAGAGCTAAGCTGTCTAAATTTTCGCCAAATATTTTACAAACTACATCTTGTTTAGCGCCTGTCATTAATTCATTAAAACGCATTTGTACTGGGTATTGAAAACCAAAGGTAACTCCTGGCACATCCGATAAAGCTTTATTCATTTTATCAGCAAGTTCAGTAAATGTATTAGCCGAAGTCCATTCTTTTTTATCTTTTAATATTACCATCAAATCTGCGGCATCCATTGGCATTGGATCGGTTGGCACTTCGCCGCTTCCTATTTTTGTAACTACTTTTTCTACTACCGGAAATTTTGAAAGTAGAATTTTAGATGCCTTTTGCGTATTTTCAATAGTAGTATTTAAATTACTACCGGCTAAAACTCTTGTCTCTACCGCAAAATCTCCTTCTTCGAGTGCGGGAATAAATTCACCTCCTAAAGTTGTAAGTGTAAATATGGCAAACACAAATAGTACGATTACTGAGGTAATCACAGTTTTAGGTATTGAAATTATTTTGGACAACCATTTTCGGTAAAAATTTTCCGCTTTTTCCATTAAACGGTCAGATAAATTTTTCTTATGATTTAATTTCTTACTTAAAAACATTGAGCTCATCATTGGAATATAAGTAAGAGATAGAATAAACGCACCTAACAAAGCAAAAGCCACTGTTTGTGCCATTGGCTTAAACATTTTTCCTTCTATTCCCTGAAGAGTGAATATGGGAAGATAAACTACCAAAATAATTATCTGTCCGAATACTGCGCTATTCATCATCTTGGAAGCAGAAGTATTTACTCTTTTGTCCATTTCGGTTTGATCAATTTTTGAAATCTCCTCTAATTTTTTGCCATGCTTTAGTTGATGCATAACGGCTTCAACAATAATTACAGCTCCGTCGACAATTAAACCAAAATCGAGCGCACCTAAACTCATTAGATTTCCGCTCACGCCAAATAGATTCATCATTATTATGGCAAACAACATGGCAAGTGGAATTACTGAGGCAACTAATAAACCTGCTCTTAAGTTTCCTAAAAATAAAACTAAAATGAAAATCACAATAAGAGCACCTTCCATTAAATTAGTTTCAACGGTTCCAATGGCATTGTTAACCATTTTAGTTCTGTCTAAAAAAGGTTCAACTATAACACCAACTGGTAATGTTTTCTGAATTTGTTCAATTCTTGTTTTTATATTATCGATTACTTTATTGCTGTTTTCTCCCTTAAGCATCATTACAACAGCACCGGCTACTTCACCTTTATCATTATAACACATAGCGCCAAAACGAGTCGCAATTCCAATTCGAACATCAGCTACATCTTTAATAAATAAAGGAGTGCCATCTTTTGTTGTAGCAACTGCAATATTTTTTATATCATCAATCGAACCGATTAAACCTTCACTTCGTATGTAAAGTACAGTGGGGCCTTTTTCAATATAAGCACCACCAGTGTTATCATTGTTTTTTTCTAAAGCATTAAATACTTCTGCTATGGTAATATGATGTGCATTTAATCGATCTGTGCTAACAGCGATTTCATATTGCTTTAATTTTCCACCAAAGCTACTTACTTCTGCAACTCCTTTTACGCCTAATAATTGACGCCTAACAATCCAATCCTGTATAGTTCTTAATTCAGTAGCATTGTATTTTTTTTCGTAACCTTCTTTTGGACGCACCACATACTGATAGATTTCTCCGAGACCAGTTGTTACCGGACCTAATTCAGGAACGCCAATGCCTTTAGGAATTAAATCTTTTATTTTTTGTAAACGCTCTGCAACTTGTTGCCTTGCCCAATATACATCCGTTTCGTCATTGAACACAATTGTTACAAGTGATAAACCAAATCTGGAGAAACTCCTTATTTCAAGTAAACCAGGAATGTTATTATTTGCTTGTTCAATTGGAAAGGTAATTAGCCTTTCTATATCAGTTGCGCCGTACGAAGGCGCGATTGTAATAACTTGTACCTGATTATCGGTAATGTCCGGTACGGCATCAATTGGTAATTTGCCCAATTCAATAATTCCAATCAGAATTAGAGTAATGGTAAGTAAGCCAATAATTAGCTTATTGTTTATTGAAAACGAAATAATTTTATTCAGCATAAAAAAACTGATTAATTTTTTAAATAATTAAAATAAAATCTGAGCAATTGATGCTTCAGATAAATTGAAATAAAAAATTAAACAAGTTTTGGCGGTTGCCAGATAGAATTGATAAACAAAGAAGTAATTCTGTCGTTTGATAAAACGATTTTTTGTGAAGTAAATACTATTGGTTTAAAAGCGTAGTTGTGATCGCTTTTGGTAACTACTGAAATATTAGGACTAGGGTGATTAGAGCAACCATCATGTGAATGCTTAAAAGGAAGTTTGCCGTGGTCGTGATCACTTTCCTCATGTTGATTTTCTGAATAATGAGTTTTAAGAAAATCTATAAACGCAGTGTTATCTGCTGTTTCGCTATAATGATGAAATAGAAAAGGCAATTTTACCATTTCAGCGAACGCCTCGTGATTGGTAATTAATTGAAGAGCTATAAATAAGGCAATAACCTTTTTCATACTCTCAAATGTACGATTTTAACTGGATATTAAAAAACTAAATTTTATCTGTTCTAAAGCTAAAAATGCTGTATAATGGACAAATTCCTAGCACTGAAGTCGTAAAAGGGTTATCCCCATACCAATTACCGTATAGCTTAACCATCCTGTGATTAAATGTGTAGAGAATGCAATAATTAATAAAACTATTCCTAAAGTCAGTCTTATAAATCGGTCAGTATTTCCAATATTATTATCCATATCATAAATGTTTAATCAAGATTACCGTTTATGAATTTATAAATTATGAGCGAAGTCATATTTAATCATTGACTTATCTCATTAGTTTAATTGATGCAAATCATTTTCAAGTAATTGTTTTGCGAATATACTTGTTAAGTAAAACTTTAGAGTATGCATCCATAGAAGCCGAACAGGCAAGAAGAGGAACATTGTAATTAAATAACTTCTTCTACTAAATTTTCATCCACGTAAACCAAAATCTTTTTCACTTTGGCGTGTCCCATTTTTTGTAGGGCCATTGCGTATTGACTCATTTGCATAGAGTATTTTTTTGTATTGGGCTTTCCGGTTTTGTAATCAATAACTACAGCACAATCTTTTTCAAATACAATTTTGTCTGGACGGAGTATTTCGCCATTCTCTGTAATCATTTCCGCTTCATTTTTTGATGTGAGAGTACCGTTGAAATAATTTTCGAGTAATTTATTTTTAAGAATGAGTTTTATTTTCTCTTCTAATTCCGGTTTTTCATGTTCTGAAATTATTCCTTGTTTGAGCATGTTTTCTAAAACAGAAGGAATTTCATCAACAGAATTAATGCCTGATAAAATATAATGCATTTTAATTCCTTTTTCAAGAGCAGTCGTTGTTTCTTCGTGTAATTTTAATTTGTGACTGCCTTTTATTTTTATTAATCCGCTATTAGAATTAAAGTTCAATTGTGAAATGTCAAAATTTTGAGTTTCAGTTTTATTTTCTTTTAGTAATTTGGGTTGGAGAGTTCCTAATTCATAAACTTCTTCACCGTTGGCAATATTATTGGTTAAGTACACATTAAGCCAATCTGCAACCGTATCTTTATTTTGTGTTTTAGATTTGTAAGCAATAACATGAAGACGTTCAACAGCACGCGTAAAGGCAACGTAAAGCAAATTTAAATTATCTAAAAATTGTTCGTTTTTTTCTTGCTCGTAAAATTCATTCAGGCCCGCTTCTGCTAAACCTTTAGTCAAATTAAATAAACCAACTGGTAAAGGTGATTCTGTGTCGCTTAAATCTACCCATGAAGGGCTAGGTTGATATACCAACCAGTTTGTAAATGGTAAAATAACAACTGGAAATTCTAAACCCTTAGCTTTATGTACACTCATAATCCGAACAGCATTAGTGCCTTCAGGAATAATTAGTGAAGCTTTCTCTTTACGTTTGTTCCACCAATATAAAAAATCATTAACCGAACCAGTTTTGTTTACCAGATACTCATTCACCTCATCCAAAAAGAAACGAATATATTGAGGGTTTCGTTCTTCCAATTTTAATTTGGTAATAATTTCAATACAAATATCCAGTATATTTTTTTGATTAAAAGAACGGGAATTAAGATTTATATTTAATGATTTTAAAACAGCAAACAAATCTTTCGAGCGTACCAATGCCTTAATGTTTTCAGAAAACTTATCGTTAATTGAAATATAATTCAATACAACAGCGGCGCTAATGTCATCAAAGGGATTATTTAAATAAGTTAGGAAGGCACTCAAACAATTTATTTCTGGATTATTTTTTAGGAGAAGGGAATCAGAAGAAATAACAGGTATTTCCACCTCCATTAAAAAATTAGCACAAAGGTTTCCTTGTCGGTTGTTGCGGGCAATAATACAAATGTCATTGTAACTATAACCACTTTCTATGGCTAGCTTAATATGTTTTTGAATAAGTTCAAAATTTTCAGAATCTAAATTATCTTTTTCTAGAATACCATGATGAACACTTACATAACCACCTGTATCATACCTCAATTTCTGCTCTTGTGTATCATAAATACTTTTAAACTCATCGGTTAAGTAATGCTTAGGTAAAAAATTAAATACATCATTATTAAATTCAACAATGTTTTTTAAACTTCTATAATTTTTATCTAAAACTTCAGCCTTAAAATTTCTATTAAGTGTATTAGCGCGTTCAGATAAAATCGGGTTATGCTCTGAATCTTTTAAACGAGGAAGAACATTAAACTGTTGAACATTGGCATTTCGCCAGCGGTAAATACTTTGTTTACCATCGCCAACAATTAAATTAAAGCGATCGTTTGCCAAAGCGTTATCCACCAAGGGCAATAAGTTTAACCATTGCAGGGAAGAGGTATCCTGAAATTCATCGAGCAAATAATTGTTATAACGCTCACCAAGTCTTTCGTAAATAAACGGAGCAGGCTCTTCCGAAACCACTTTGGCAATTTTCGAATTAAATTCAGAAATAAATACAATTTGTTCCTCAGCTCTGAATTCTTCACTTATTTGCTGCAGTTCGTTGACTAAAATAATGGAGTAAATATTTTTCTCTAGCAAATTGAAGAGGCTAAATCGCTGAGCGTTTTCTTCTATGTAGGTAATTGTTTCCGCTGAAATACTATTCAATTGCGGAGAAATACTTTCGAGTACAGAATTTTCGGAAGGCGTATTTTTATTACTATTCCATTTATTTTTTGCTAAAGCGTCTTTTAATCTCGCTCCAGCTAATTCTGAAATTTCTTTAAAACTAAAGTTAGCCCATTTTTTAAAAGCATTTTGTGGTCCACTTGCAGCCCCGTAATTAAAATTAGCGTCACTCAGGTTTTTACTTTTTATTAGTTCTAAAGCTTCTTCACCTTTTTCTTTTATACGTTTTTTGAACGTGGAAGTAAAAGTGTAAAGTTCTTTTTGAATTTCTTTTAATTGTTCTTTAGTAAAGCCTCTTAGTTTTTGAAGATTTATTTCCGCGTCTTCTTTCTGAATAATTTCAGCAAACTCCAATAATTTTAATTCAGGGTCCCAGGCATTATTTTCTTCAGCATTATTAGAAGAATATTGTACTAACAAATCGGTTAGTTCAGTGCTCTCACCAATTTTAGCCATTAGTCCAGAAACAACTTTTCTATAAAACTCAGCAGTGTTTGTTTCAATGGTAAAGTTGACAGGTAATTTTAAATCGAATGCAAAGGTTTTTACTATTTTGTGTGTGAAGCTATCAATGGTGCTAATAGAGAAGTCGGAATAATTGTGTAGAATCTCATTTAAATTGAGCTTAGCACGTTTAATTATGGTTTCGCTGTCACTTCCTGTCTCTTTACTTATTAGTTCAATTAAAGACTCAACTTTAGGTAAGTTGTGGGAAATATGTTTAAGGGCTTCAATAATCCTTAATTTCATTTCTGCCGCAGCTTTGTTGGTAAAAGTAATAGCCAGAATTTTTTTGTAGGCTAAGGGCCTGGGCGATTCATCACTTAATGCAAGCTTCAAATATTCTTTTACAAGAGTAAAGGTTTTACCGCTGCCAGCCGAAGATTTATATACAACAAAGTTTTTCTCCATAACAAAAAAATCCTGAAGGGTACTTGTTCTCCTTCGAGAGTAAAAATAAAAAACCCCGTGGGTTTAGCACGGGGTTTTTATATATAATATCAATATTATTCGCTGTCGTCTTCTTCGCCTGTTACTTTAGGCTTGTTAGTAGGTACAGCATTTTTAGGAGCGTTAGGATCTTGATAATCCCAGTTTACGATTCCGAATACTGTACGACGGTTCTTTTGATGTAAGGCTTCTTTCTCTTCTTTAGTTTTAGCTTTTGCAATTTCAGCATCTTTCACTAATAAACGGGTTTCACCAAAACCTTTTGCACTCATACGAGCTAAAGCGATTTTTTTCTCGTTAGCTAAGTAGTCAACACAAGATTGAGCACGTGCCTGAGATAAGATTAAGTTCTTAGCATCAGAACCACGGCTATCTGTGTGAGCTGATAACTGAATAACGATTGTAGGGTTATCAACTAAAGTTTGGTACAAGAAGTTCAATGAGTCTTTAGATTCTGGTTTCAACTCAGCACTACCCAAAGCGTATAATACAGCAGGGAAACGAATCTCTTTTACTACTGGTTCAACTTCGAAATCTTTCATGAAATCTTTAGAATCTTTTTCACCTGCAGTAGTTAAAGCGCCCATATCTTTAGTATTCAAGTGACCGTCTTTAAAAGTTGCAGAGGTACTTTGTTTACCAGCTTCAGCTGTAACCGTATAAGAAACATTCTCTTTTAATTTGAAAGAGTATGCACCATCACCAACAGTTGTAGCATCGTTAATAGTTCCATCACTTCCTTGAAGTTTAACTTTAACATTAGTAACAGTTTCACCTTTACCAATGCCTTTGCTATCACCTTTTGATACCACTTTACCTTTTAAGTTAAATACTAAAGGTGGTAAATAGAATGACCAGATATCATCACTTCCTTTTCCGCCTTCACGGTTAGAAGAGAAATAACCACGTTGTTTTTTTCCTTCAAATGCGATACCGAAATCATCTGCACCAGAGTTTAAAGGAACTTTTAAATTTTCAGGAGCTTTAGTGAATTTACCATCAGCACCAATTTCAGCTTTGAAAATATCTAAACCACCCATACCAGGATGAGAGTTTGAAGAGAAATAAAGAGTTTTGCTATCATCAGAAACATAAGGATACATTTCGTCGTTAGAACCGTTAATTTGCGGACCTAAGTTAATCGGCAAGCTCCAAGTGTTTGCTTTTGCATCGTAAATAGTTTTCCAGATATCTGCACCACCAAAACCACCTTTCATACGAGAAACAAAATAAACTGTTTTACCATCAGCAGATAATGCAGGATGACCGAATTGTACAGAGTCAACGTTAAATGGAAGTTTAACAGGCTCAGCCCAACCAGAACCTTGTTTTTTAGCCATGTAAAGTTGGCAACCAGATTTTTGTGATTTAATTTCAGGACAACGCGTCATTAACATAAAGTCACCTTTTTTAGAAACTGCAGCAGCACCATCATTGAAAGCACTTGTTACTGCACCAGCTAAAACAATAGGAGTAGACCATTTACCGTTCTTGTCTAATTTAGTCTCATACATTTTAGAGTGATTTTGACCAGTAGTGATATCTTGTTTTTGATTAACACCTTCGCGAGTTGAAGTAAACACTAAAGTATTATATTTTTTATCAGAATAAGTTGGAGAGAAATCAGACTCTTTAGAGTTGATTAAAGCCATGTTCTCGATTTTGTAACGACCTGGGTTATCTTTCCATTGTTGCGCTAATTCACTTGATTTAACACCTTTATCACCACGAGGATCAGAAGGAGCTAATTTTTTGAAATTTTGATATTCAGCTATAGCCTCTGGATATTTACCTTGAGATTTTAAAACATCAGCTAATCGCACAACAGCTTCTGGATCAGGATATTTAGCAGCGATAGCTTTTTGGTAATAAGTTTCAGCACTTTTCATATCATTTATTTCCTGATATGCGAAAGCTGTTCTAAACAAAACTTTAGCTTTCATATCACCTTTTTTAACAGATGTATAAGCTGATTTGTAAAGCTCAACCGCCGAGAAATACTGGTGGTTTTCGAAAGCTAAATCGGCCTTAGCCAACACTTTCTGAGCTAATACAGGAGATGCCATGCAAATAACTGCACCTGCAATTAATGTAAGTTTGGTGAATTGTTTCATAGATTGACTTGTTACCTTAAATTTATTAATCTGCTAAAATAAGAAATTATTTAAATGTGCAAAAATTTTTAATAAATAAACCCGCTATTTAACGGGTTTATTTTACTGTTAGTGATGTTCTGCGCCATGTTCAGGGGCATTTTCGTGCCCTTCAGCGTGATGACCTTTGTGCGCTCTTAAATCTTCTTGCTGTTTAACCAATAATTGGTCGATAGGAGTGCGATTTGCAGCCTTTCCTGAGTATGTACCCTCATTAAGACAGATAAAGATGCAATAAAACATAAATACCGTGTAAGGTGCTAAAACAGTGTATTTAAAGAATTTTGCTTCATGACCTAAGTGCATAAACGCCATTACAATAAACCCTGCTTTAGCGATTGTTAAGGTAATGAATAAGGTTTTTAACCATAAAGTACCTGACCATCCATGAGTTGGAGCCATAAAACCTATTACCAATTCAAAAATAGTAATAACAAGCATCACCCAAAACACATTCCAAAGAGTACGGCGTAATTTCTTACCGTCTTCATCGCTGTGTGCGGCCATCTTTTCGTATTCAGGATAATCGTCGTGAAATTCCATAATTCTTAGTTTTTAAGTTTTTTTACAATAAATAAAAGAAGGTAAATACAAACACCCACACTAAATCTACGAAATGCCAATAAAGTCCAACTTTTTCAACCATTTCATAATGACCACGTCGTTCGTAAGTGCCCATTATTACATTCATAAAAATAACAAAATTGATGACCACACCTGAGAATACGTGAGTTCCGTGAAAACCAGTTATAAAGAAAAAGAAATTAGCAAATTGAGGAGCTCCATATTCGTTAACGGTCATATTAGCACCGTAAATAGTTTTTTGAACGTAGTTTTGAACTTCCGGATCCCAAACCATTCTTAAAGCTCCAACATCAGTTCCAACAATGAAATGGTACCACTCCCAAGCCTGAGAGCCTACGAAAGCTAAACCTCCAATAATCGTCCAGAACATCCAAATTAATACACCACGACGGTTATTGCGGTGGCCAGCCTCAACGGCTAATACCATCGTAACCGACGACATAATTAATATAAACGTCATTAAACCTACATAAGCCAAAGGAATATGAGCTTCAACAAACGGAAAGTGAGTAAATACGTTTTCTGCTTTTGGCCAAACGTCAGAGTATTTATGACGAATAAAGCCATACGCACAAAGTAGGCCTCCAAAAGTTAAAGCATCGGAAATAAGGAAAAACCACATGAAAATCTTTCCGTAACTGAGTCTGAAAGGGGATTGACCACCATTCCAGGCTTCTTTTGGGTCTAGTTCTGCTGCGTGCGACATAGTTTTAACAAAAATTAAATTTTACAGTGCAATTTTAACGAATAAAATATAAAAACAAAAATAAATATACCCATAAAACGCTTAAAAAATGCCAGTAAAGGGCGCAAAGCTCAATACCTAAGGCGTTTTCCGCTGTATACTTCTTCCTTAAAGAATTTATTAACACCACCATGAGGGAAATTATACCCCCCAAAAGGTGGGCCCAATGCGCTAAAATGAATAGGATAAAAAAGGAACCGGATGGATTACTGTATTTTCCGCCCAAAACCACACCTCTATCAAACAAATCGCCCCAACCGCGATACTGACAAGCCATAAAAACAAAACCTAAAATAAGGGTGGTTAAAGTGCCCCAGATAATTTCTTTTGTGTTATTTTTTTTAACCGCATTTTGAACAAACAAAAAAGTAATACTACTTAAAATAATAACAGCAGTACTCACAAAAAACATTTCCGGAACGTTAAACATTAACCAGTTTCCGGCATTCTGTCTAACAATATAAGCACTCGTTAATCCGGCCCAAAACATAATCATGCTAATGATGCCAATCCATAATAAAGCTTTCGCAGATTTACGTTTTGCAATCAATAAATCTTCGTTTAAAGTCGGACTTGATTTGTATTTTATTTCTGATTCCATTTTAAGCTTTTGTCATAAGTGCTAATTGCACAACGGGTAAATAAATAATCGCAACAAAAAATAATTTCTTCGCATTCTCAATAGTTGGAATTCTGTAAAAATTGTATGCCTGCAAAGCTAATGTAATACCGAATACTAAAACTATGACTCCTGTTAGCCAGCCAACATAATGAAACACATAAGGCAATAAACTAATCGGAATTAAAAAAATAGAATAAAGTAAAATCTGAAACTTGGAACTGTCATCACGTCCACCTGAGGAAGGCAACATCATAAAACCCGCCTTGGCATAATCATCATGATTAAACCAAGCTAATGACCAAAAATGAGGAAATTGCCAGAAAAACTGGATGAAAAACAATAACAATGCAAAAAAAGTAACGCTGCCAAAACCATCAGTTGCGGCAACTGCTCCAATTAAAGTGGGTAAAGCGCCAGGAAAAGCACCAACAAAAACTGATAATGGCGTTACTCGTTTTAAAGGAGTATAAACTAATGCATATAAAACTATGGAAACAAATCCTAAAATCCCACTTAAAGGATTGGTAAATACCCAAAGCAAAACAGTTCCACCAATTCCAAACACCGAACAAAATAAAAGTGATTCCATCACACTTAATTTGCCAGTGGGAAGCGGTCTGTTTTTAGTACGATCCATCAGTTTATCCAAATCTTTTTCAATAATCATATTGAACCCATTTGCAGCGGCAGTTACCATAAAGCCACCAATAGAAAGAGCTAAAATTTGCTGATAATTAATATTTTCGGCAACGGTTAAATAAGTGATAACGGCCGAAAAAACAACCAAACCTGCTAAACGGTATTTGGTTAGCATCACAAATCCACTGAATTTTGAATAATCTGCGGCTACTAATTTAATATCTTGTGAGGTGGTGTTCAATTCGAGGGCAAATGTAACAATTAATTTTTTTGAAGCTCGAATAAACTGAAATAATCGCCTTTTAAATTTAACAAATCCTGATGCGATCCGCTTTCAATTGTTTGTCCGTTTTTTAGATACAAAATTGTATCAGCATGACGGATACTTGAAATACGCGGACTAATAATTATACAAGTTTTATTTTGCATAATGCGTTTTAAGTTTGTTAAGATTAATGATTCGGTTTCAGTATCTACAGCCGACAAACAATCATCAAAAATTAATATTTCAGGGTTCTTTATAATGGCACGTGCAATGGAAACGCGTTGTTTTTGTCCGCCAGAAAGCGTTATACCTCTTTCGCCAACCATGGTTTCAAATTTATCGGGAAATTCTTGAATATTATCGAATACCACAGCGTTTTTTGCGGCAGTTTCAATTTCGTTTTTCGAAAATTCTTTTTCTGAGGCAAATGAAATATTATTCGCGATGGTATCACTAAATAAAAAAACTTCCTGTGGAACAACGCCCATGTTTTTTCTTAAATCGGATAAGTTGAGGTGCTTAATGTTTTTATCATCCATTAAAATTTCACCTTCTTTTGTATCGTAAATTCTACTTAGTAATTGTGCAATGGTTGATTTGCCTGAACCAACAGGACCTGTAATGCCGAGTATTTGTCCGGGCTTCACATGAAAAGAAACATTTTTTAAAGCGGTAATTCCTGTTTCCGGATAAGTGAAAACAACATTGTTAAACTTTATATCACCACTTATTTTTGTTTCTGAATCAGTTTCATTTTTTATTACTGATGGTGTTTTTAAAAATTCGTTAATACGTGTTTGTGATGCTGAGGCACGTTGTATCAATGAAGTAACCCAGCCTAATGCGGCAAAAGGCCATGTAAGACGATAGACATTCATAATAAATTCAGGAATATTTCCGGCTTCAATTTTTTTCTGCATTACTAAATAACCGCCGTACCAAATGGTAATCATAATGCTTAATCCAATCATCAATACCATAGTGGGTTGAAAATACGATTCGATAGTTGCTAATTTTAAATTTTCTTTTTTATAAATCTCACCTTTCTCATCTAAACTTTTGGTGAAATAATTTTCTTGCGCATAAGCTTTTATTACCCGTATGGAAGCAAAACTTTCCTGTGCGTGAGAAGTTATATTCGATAGTTCTTGTTGTACTTTGTTGCTACGTTTATTTATTTTATCAGATACTTTATAAATAATAAATGATAAAATAGGTAGTGGAATAAAAACCATTAATGTTAATTGCCAATTTACATTTATCATAAAAACCAAAACAGTAATAACGGTTGCAACTGTATTTACTAAGTACATAACTGCAGGCCCGGTATACATTCTCACTTTACTTATATCTTCAGTAATCCTATTCATTAAATCGCCCGTGCTGTATTTTTTGTAGAAACTTACATCCAATGCCTGATAATGTTGATAGACTTCATTCTTCTGGTCAAACTCAATATGGCGACTCATTACTATAATTGTTTGTCGCATTAAAAACATAAATAAACCGCTGGTTAGTGCTAAGCCGATAATGGTTAAACCGTAAGTGATGAAAATGGAAGTATCAGAAAAATTATTTTCTTGAATATATTTTAAAACGGTGTTAGTGCCTTTACGTACAATTACTGCTTGATAGGTTCCGAAAATGGTAGAAAGTGAAACAAATAAAATGCCCATTAACAAGAGCCATTTATATTTTATAAAATAATGATTTAAAGAGAGGAGCGATTTCACTTCGCAAAGTTAGGGTATTATGCCGTAAATAATGAATTTGAGTAAAAAAAATCAACACTCCGGTTTATTAAAGAAATCTGTGATATTAACACTAGCTTCTATTTACGGTATACATAATTATTGATTTAATTGTTTGTATTTTTACAACAAATGATTTGGCAGGTTATACGATACACGATGAGCTTTGGGATGGATACGTTTTACAAACGTATGGCCATAAAAAACCGCCAATTTGTTGCCGTAAAAGGTCCCGTAATCTTAGCGATCAATCATCCCAACGCTTTTATGGACCCAGCTATGTTCAGTTATGTAGCTTATCCACCTAAATTTTATTTTTTGGCGCGTGGTGATGTTTTTAAACCAGGAGTTACCACTCATATTTTTGAAAGCTTAGGTATAGCGCCTATTTTCAGGATGCGCGATGGAGGAAAAGAAGGGCTTAAAAAAAACGATGCTACCTATCAGCGCGTTTTCGGAATGCTTCGCGAAAATAAAAAAGTAATCATTTTTGCTGAGGGACTTTGTGTACAGGAGCGCCGTTTACGTCCGCTTAAAAAAGGTGTACCGCGAATGATATTTAATGCGATGGAGGAAATTAATCGTCCTGATTTAACGGTTGTACCTGTCGGTGTTAATTATACCAATCCCAAAAAATTCAGAAGTAATTTATTTTACAATGTTGGCGAGCCTATTAAAGTGGCCGATTGGATGGACGATTACAAAGCGCAACCTGCACGAACTATGAATGCGTTTTTAAAAGTTCTTGAACCAAAAATGAAAGAGCTGATTGTGCATATTGATAATCCGCAAAATGATAAATTAGTTGAGTGGATGGAAGAGATGTTTTTACGAGACTGGTGCAAGCAACAAAAACTGAATTGCAAAAATCTTGATCACGAATTAAAAATGTCGCAGCAAATTACTGCGATAGTTAATAAAGCTGATGTTGAGAATAAAAATATTGTTGATTCGCTAAATGAAAAGTGTAAAATTTATTTTAATAATTTAAACAAGTTTAAAATCCGTGATTGGTTAATTAATCCAAATCATAAATCGAAAGTAAATGCGTTGCATTTCTTATTGAATACTATTGTTTTAATTTTATTTTCTCCGTTTTGGATACGCGGTGTTTTAGGAAATTATTTACCGTACAAAGCCTCTGAAAAAATTACAGATAAAATGGTTCGGAATGTCGAGTTCCATTCGTCGTTTAACATGGCTATTGGTACTATTTTAATGTGGATTTTTTATTGGCTAAAGTTTTACATTATCTATAAAATAACCGGAAATATTGGATGGGCCGGACTAGCGATGCTTGTTTCCTTTTTAACAGGTAAGTTTGTTTTGTATTACTATCCTTTCCTTAAAAAAACCATGGGCCTGTTCAGAGTGCTAACTAATCAACTAACAGCTAAGGCTCTAAAAGATCAACGCTATGAAATCTGCAACCTGGTTGCGCAGATTAACAAAAATTAGTAATTTAGTTTGGCACGTAAATTGCATGTTTACGTTATAAATAAGAATATGAAAAGGTATAAATCAATAACAATCACAGTAACAGCACTAGCAGTTTGTATAGCGCTTTGTTCTGCAGGTTATTATACTGCCTCAAAAAAACAAGAACTTACTCAGGTTATAAGAAATAGTAATAATGTTGTTATTGATTTACCAAATAATCCAAACACAGCTTTTAAAGAGGGTGAAGTTTTAACTTACCGCCTGCATTATGGTGTTATGGATGCCGGTGTTGCCGTTTTAGAAGTGAAGCCTTCAGTAATGGAAATATCAGGAAGAAAAGTTTATCATATTGTTGGGAATGGTTTTTCGAAAGGAACATTTGATTGGTTTTTTAAAGTCCGTGACCGTTACGAAACATTTATCGATAAAGATGCCTTGGTGCCTTGGATGTTTGTTCGCCGTGTGGATGAAGGTGGTGTGAAGTTTAGTCAGGATTATGTTTTTAATCATTATACTAAAAAAGTTGACGTTGGTGGTGGCGAAAAATTTGATGTACCAACAGGAATACAGGATATGCTTTCTGCTTTTTATGCCGCACGTAACGTTGATTTTACAAACGCAAAAGAAGGCGATGTTTTTTCTATCAATAGTTTTATTGATAAAGAATTGTGGCCACTAAAAATTAAGTTTGTTGGAAAAGAAACGATTGAAACTGCCATTGGAAAATACAGCTGTTTAAAGTTCCGTCCTATTGTTCAAAAAGGACGTGTATTTAAAAGCGAAGAAGATTTAAATATCTGGATAACCGATGATAAAAACCACGTACCCTTACGCGCTCAAGCAAAAATTTTAATTGGTTCGGTTAAAATGGATATTATGGCTGCCAGTAATCTGGCGAATGAAACTTCTAAAGTAAATTAATTACTCTTTCAATCTGCAAACCAGCGAAGTGTCTTTGTTGTTTTTGCTGCAAGCTTCGTTTTTATTGTTTTTACTAGCGTAAACCAAAATGTGAGAATGTTGTACAGGCGTAGTATAAACATAATCGCACTCGCAGGCATAAGGTTTTATGCACGAGTAGGACAGGGATAAGAAAAATGTAAATATTAAAAGTCGTTTCAGCATTATTTATCTATTAAAGTACAGGTTTCGGTACTGTCGGCTAAATTAACACAAGCTCTTTTAGAATCTTTTTTATTGCCATTAATATAAAAGGTGCTTTTAGTTTCTGTGGGCTTATCATAACACTCACATCTTCTTGCT
>JAYTSW010000226.1:0-1791 GCA_043745425.1 Sphingobacteriaceae bacterium
ATTCAGGTTTATCCATTACGGATTGGAATTTCATGGGTTCACTACCTCCTTTGAGTGATGATGATTGGTTCGAACGCTTTCAAAAATATCAAACCAGTCCCGAATTTATTTTCAAAAACAACAGCATGAGTTTAGAGGAATTTAAATCCATTTTTTGGTGGGAATATATTCATCGCTCGATTGGAAATACCATGATGGGTGTTTTTGTAATTGGTTTTATTTGGTTTGCAGTACGAAAAAAATTTGATCGCTCGATGTTAATGAAATCTTTATTTTTATTTGCATTAGGAGGACTACAAGGCTTAATAGGTTGGTGGATGGTAAAAAGTGGATTGATAAAAAATCCGAATGTATCGCATTACAGGTTAGCTATTCATTTAATGAGTGCGTTTAGTGTGTTCGCATTTACATTTTGGTTCGCCTTGCAATTAATTTATCCGAAAGAACATGCAATTGAGAATGATGGAAAAAAATTAAAGAATACAGCGATAGTTTTATTTATTGTTTTAATTATACAAATCATTTACGGTGCTTTTGTGGCTGGATTAAAAGCAGGATTATTTTATCCAACCTGGCCGAAGATGGGTTCAGAGTGGTTTCCTGAGGATACGATTATGATTGAAGATTCGTTTGTAAAAAACTTTTTAGAAGTAGGGGCAGGTGTGCAATTCATGCACCGCACAATTGCGTTTTTAGTAGTAGCTTGTGTTGTTATGCTGTGGCGTAAATCATCAAAACTAAATTTAACTAAGCAACAAAGTTTAGGTGTTACGCTATTGATATATGGCATTACAATTCAATTTATGTTAGGTGTTTTCACTTTGTTATATCAGGTGCCGGTTGCATTGGGGGCTTTACATCAAACAGGCGCTTTCTTTTTATTTGCTACTTGCATTTATTTATTATTCCATCTTAATTTAAAACCGACCCTTCGGTAAACTCAGGATGACAGAAAACAATAGTTCAGATAATTTTCTCCCTAAACCTGTGTTAGCAGAAACTCAACGCAATAACATGACACGCTCTATGTTTAGTTTGTTGCTATATGCTGTGTTATTTTATTTTTTGTTCGATAGAAATATAGCTTATATCGCCGCTTTGTTAGTTGTATTATTAATTCATGAATTCGGACATTTTTTTGCCATGAAACTATACAATTACCAAAATGTAAAATTGTTTATCGTTCCTTTATTAGGTGCTTTTGTAAGCGGAAAAAAGCAAACTGTATCACAAAAACAAATGAGCATTATTATTTTGGCTGGCCCGGTACCGGGAATTATTATTGGTACTGTTTTGTATATAATGAATCATTCCAATCCAAATGAAACGCTAAAAATGCTCGCCAATGTTTTTATTTTCATCAACATTTTTAATTTATTACCTATTTATCCATTGGATGGCGGACGGTTACTCGAAAATTTATTCATTAAAAACAATCATGGTATTCGTTTAGTGTTTACTATTTTATCCATTTTGTTTTTGGTAACTATTATTACCCTAAGCGGAAATATTATTATGGTAATTATTCCGGCCATTATGGTTTTTGAATTGATTAATGAGATTAAAAATCAAAAAATACGCGATTATCTCGATGGTGAAAGATTACAGTATCACGTTGAATATAACGAACTGCCGGATAAAAATTATTGGTTAATCCGCGATTGCATTTTGTTTTCGTTTCAAAAAAAATATGCTGGCGTTCAGGCTGGGCAATATCAATATAGTGTTATTGAGCCAATGATAATGCAACACGTTATGAAGGTGTTGAGGCCTGAGTTTAGTAATGATTTA
>JAYTSW010000227.1:0-1789 GCA_043745425.1 Sphingobacteriaceae bacterium
CAAAGCTCAAACTTAAAAGAGGCGCAGGAGCGCACCAAAAAACAAATTGAAAAAGCTCAGAAACATAATTTAATGTATTTGGGAATAGATTTTCACGACCGTTACTTCAGTAAATCATTTAATACTTGGTTAGACTGGTATATGTGGGTAGTAGATTATCTGACGCAAAATAAAATTGAATTTATAAATTACCCGAATGCCATTAAAGAATTAGAACAGTTGGAAAAAATGGAACAACCTTTAACAGATAAGCTTTGAGTATTAAATTACTTATACTAACACAATATTTTCCTCCCGAAGTTGGTGCACCGCAAAATCGTTTGTTTGAATTAGCGCTTCGTTTACAAAAGGGTGGAGTAGATGTAACTGTTTTAACTGCCATGCCTAATTATCCAAAAATGGAAATTATGGAAGCGTACAAAGGAAAAGATTACGTTTACGAAGAGATGGAGGGGCTGAAAGTTCATCGCAGTTCTATATACGTTTCTAAAAATAAATCTATTGTAAGTCGGTTAAAAAATTATTTTTCATTTGTACGCTCCAGCGCGCGTTGTGGGGTGAAACATATTTCAGATATAGATATTATTTTATGCGAGTCACCCCCTTTATTTTTAGGTTACTCAGCTTTGTATTTAAAACGTAAGAAGAAAGCAAAATTAATTTTTAATGTATCCGACCTTTGGCCTGAATCAGCAGAGAAGTTAGGAGTTGTTACCAATAAATTATTATTGAAACTCGCTTATAATCTGGAAGAGAAGTTGTATAATAGTTCGGTATTGGTTACCGGACAAACGCAAGGTATTTGTAAGGACATCAGTTATCGTTTCCCCAATAAAAAAACGTATTGGTTGCCAAATGGAGTGGATTTAAATTATTATAACCCGGCAACAGTATCAGAAACGAATTGGCGTGAAAAAAATAATATCTCAAAAACTGATGTTGTGTTTTTGTATGCAGGGATTATTGGTATTGCACAAGGACTAGAAGTTATTTTGAATGCCGCTAAATTGGTTAAAGATATCCCGATAGCTATCGGGACTAATTTAAAGTTTGTATTGTTGGGTAGTGGTCCTGAAAAAGAAAAGCTATTGCAATTAAAACAGCAAGAAAATTTAACTAATGTTATTTTTATTGATGCGATAACAAAAACTGAAATGCCTTCGGTTCTTAAATCAGTAAACGCGGTTATTGTTCCTTTACGGAAATTGGATTTATTTAAAGGCGCCATCCCTTCAAAATTATTTGAAAGTTTGGCGATGCAATTGCCTGTGCTTTTAGGTGTGGATGGTGAGGCCCGCGAATTGTTTATTGAAAAAGGCAAATGTGGTTTGTATTTTGAGCCAGAGAATGTTGATGAATTAACAAAACAAGTTTTACAAATAAGTTCAGATATTAATTTAGCAAAACAAATGGGAGAGAACGGAAGAAAATATGTAAACGATAATTTTAACCGTGATAACATTGCCAATAATTTTTTAGAACAATTAAATAAACTCTAACTGAAAAAAACCGCTGACATATTTTTTAATTATTTACCGGTAGTTATTGCCTTTTTAATGCCCTTTGGCGTAATGGTTGGACCATTTGTAATCTTATGGTTTGTGTCATCATGGTTTGTGTTTGATAAAGTGAAATTCATTTCCGGATGGAAGAATCCATGGTTTATTTTAATGATTGCTTTTCTTTTATTGCATTGCGTGAGTGGTGTATTGTCTGATAATAAAACTGAAGGTTTAACGGGCATAGAAACCAAATTAAGTTTTCTAGCCTTTCCGTATTTTTTCTTTTT
>JAYTSW010000228.1:0-1788 GCA_043745425.1 Sphingobacteriaceae bacterium
AAAACAAAAACAAAAACCGAATAATTAGGTGTGTAAACGGCCATTACCATAATTATGCCCAACACTGCGGCTGATGCTCCTAATAAATATCCGCCAGCAAATGTTTCAGGGAAAAGTAAAGCCAATATTAACACTAAAGCGCCACCAAAAATACCACTCATTATATATACATATATCAAGCGTTTCTCGCCTAAAATCGAATAAAATAATCTTCCTGAAAAATAAAGTAATAATAAATTGAATAACAGATGCATTAGGTCTAAATGCGTGAACATATAGCTAAAAATGGTCCAGAATTTATAAATAAATTGCTCTCCACTTAAAGGCATCGCAACAAAAGGCGTCAGGTCTATATGAGCAATGTTAGAAGCAATGTTTAGCGTGAGATATAGCGCAACATTTAAAATAATAAGTACGGTTAACTTACTTTGTTGTTGAAAAGTGCTTTTTATGTTATCGAGAACCGACATGCTTTAGGAGTAAAAGTTACGATTTTTCTTCCAGATTAAAATCACAATTAATCCAAAAAGCATCCCGCCTAAATGGGCAAAATGCGCCACATTATCCATTGGATTGGAACGTAAACCCGAAATTAATTCAATAGCGCCATAAGCAATTACAAACCATTTTGCCTTTACGGGAATTAGAAAATAAACATATAATAAAGTGTTAGGAAACATCATTCCAAACGCTAATAACAAACCAAATAATGCGCCTGATGCACCAATGATAACAAGATTGTTAAGGAAATCGGCTTTTTGGTGAATGAGTGATAAATTATCTTCTGCAGAAAATCCAGGTGTTTGCATCAAATTTGCAATCTGATTATTTATATCTTGAATTTGAAAGAAAAAAACAATGTATTGAATCAAAGCAGCACCCATTCCCGTAACCAAATAATAAAAAATAAATCGCTTAGCGCCCCATGTATTTTCCAATACAGAACCAAACATCCATACTGCAAACATGTTAAAGAACAAGTGACTAATATCACCGTGCATGAACATATAAGTGATAAATTGATAAGGTTTAAAATCACTTGCCGTGATGTAATGCAACCCTAAAATAGAATCTAAATCTATTCCTAAACTTTGAGCAAACACAACTTTTGCGGCGTACATCAAAATATTTATTATCAATAAATTTTTGATTACAGGAGGTAAAGTTTGAAAACTACGGGGTCTAAATTCCTGGTAACTCATTGTTTTAACGCTTAAAAAACTTTTCTGTTTCTTCTCTGCTGATTTCCATCATCACCGGTTTTCCATTCGGACTATACAATGGATCAGTACAATTTAATAAATGGGAAACTATCATTTGCATTTCGGCTTCTTCTAAATTTTTGCCGTATTTAATACAAGTGTTTTTGGCTAAAGCACGACATAAATTATCGTGTATATCCATTTTTTTATCAAGTAAATTTAATTTATAATTTTCCAAAATCCCTTCTATCATCTGCTCTGCATTAAATTCGCCCAGTTCAGCAGGAGTTCCGTTTATCACAATATTATTTTTTCCAAAAGGTTCAATATCAAAACCTAAAACTTTAAATTCAGTTGATAAACTCTGCATCAATACAAAATCATTTGTACTTAATTCCAAATGAACCGGAAATAAAACGCGTTGTGTAGAAATTGGCTTTTGTTCTTTACTTCCTAAAAAATGTTCGTATAAAATACGTTCATGCGCACGTTGCTGATCAACTAAAACAACATCACTATTAAACGAAGTGACAATATATTTTCCGGAAACCTGAAATACTTTATAGGTTATAGATTCGCTTTGCAA
>JAYTSW010000229.1:0-1785 GCA_043745425.1 Sphingobacteriaceae bacterium
CCAAAAATAAATCCGCATATTGATGCTATGCAAGCTGTACTCGCTCCAATTTTAAAAGTTACTAAAAACGAAATCTCTATTAAAGCAACTACTAATGAAAAATTAGGGTATGTTGGAAGAGAAGAAGGCGTAAATGCTTATGCGGTTGCTTTGATTTATAAAAAATAATTTGAAGACTATTTTAGCAGTTTTTTGGAATCGGTTATTCGTTTAGTTATTGATTCTAATTCTGTGACATCATTAATGATTTTTTTGCTACCGTCAGCTAGTGTCAATTCAATTTCTTTAAATGAGCCTTTTTCAGCCCTTAAATTATAACTATTGGGTTCTAACACTACGAAATGGGTAAGACAAATTGGAGCATCTTCATCGTTCTCTGGTTTTATTTCTGATTCCATTATTTTTTTCCAGTCTTTATCAAATAAGAATTTTGCTTCAAAAGGTTTTAGCATTTTTTTTAGTTTGTTTATGTCTGTATTTTTCAAAGCCTCATTATCCAATGGGTTGACTAATTCAGTTTTTAAACCTTTCAAAATGTAATAAGTCCCTATCATTGTTGATTTAGAGATATTTTGATTCTGAACTTCAATTAAAGGCTTGGAGATATTTTCCTCAACTTTCTGCTTTTTTAAAAAATTAAATAAACCCATACTAAAATATAAGAAATAATTAAAACAGTTAATACGCTTTCGGTTTCTTTAAAAATTTTCCTCGGTAAGTAGTACCATTCGATTGCGCAATGTAGAATACATAAACTCCTTCGCTAAAGCTCGAAACATCTAATGTAATTTTATCCGTTGCATTGCCGTTCCCAAAAAATTTCTTTCTTCCAAACCTGTCGTAAATATGAATTTCGTAATAATAATTTTTTTGTCCGTTAATGGCAATATTTAAAATATCCTCAACTGGCTGAGGAAAAATAAGGAGGTTAGAAAAATTCGTAGCCAAATCAACACGCCTAACAGGCGAATAATCATTTGGAGGTATTTGTATCTGATAAAAATTGGGTGTTAATTTATTCGGACTAATATCTGAATAAGTATAAGTCTGTGAAAACGTACTATTGCCGCATAACCCGGGATAGGAGTATATGGTATTAAAAGTAAGTGAATCAGAACTTTTCAACACCTGCCATCCAGCACAAGTTGATCCTTGGCTAACCGTGAAACTTAATCTTACCGAATCTTTTAAACTAATAGCGGTGAAATTATATATGCGCGTTTGTGCATTTATTCCCGAAAAGGAAAACAAATAAACAAAGACTATCAATTTTATTAACTTCATTTCTGTATTGTAAATTTAATCTTTCGCGTGGCTTTTATCAATTTCTTTAGCATAATTTAGTAAAAGTCACAAGTTTATAAGTTTTATTGAGATAAACCGACGTTTTGAGCTTACAATCATGCGGTCATAATTCATAATATTGAGTTCAAATTCTCTTAACAATTACATTAAAAATCCTACATTAGCGCAAACTTTTATTTTATGGAACGCAGTCAGATTACCACTTACATTAACGCAAACAAAGAGCGTTTTTTAAATGAGCTTTTAGATTTACTTAAAATACCTTCCGTTAGTGCCGATCCAAAACATAGCGCTGATGTAAATAAAACCGCTGAAGCTGTTAAACAACGCCTTATTGAAGCTGGTGTTGATAATGTGGAAATTTCTAAAACAAAAGGCTATCCTGTTGTGTACGGAGAAAAATTAATTGACCCTAAAAAACCAACTATAATTGTTTACGGACATTACGATGTACAACCACCAGATCCATTAGAGTTATGG
>JAYTSW010000230.1:0-1785 GCA_043745425.1 Sphingobacteriaceae bacterium
CTTCATCATAATGACCAACCTTAACTGAAAAGATAATTTCATACTGTGCCATTTCTTTTAGGTAAACACCTTGAGTATCAAATGAAACGGACAACTCTTTACTCTTGTGGTTCGATAAATCAATCTCTACTTTATCGAATTGATAATTGATGATTGAAAAAGTTGCATTTTGCATATTGATTGAGAATTTTAGGTAAAAAAAAACCCGAAGTATAATTCGGGCTAAGATTAGTATTTGTTGAGTTTTGTAAACTCGTATATGGCTCTTGGGAACGACATTGATAAAGCATGGCTTCTTTCAAAAATGCTTCCATTGTTGGACCCACTTTGTTGTCTGAAATATTGTATTTAGCCCAAGTTTTTTCAATTTCTGAATGAGGAGTATTCTCTAAATACGCCTTCATTTCTTCAAAAAAATTGTTCATGATTTTATAGTTTTTTATGATTGTATTGTGTTGATGATTACACTCAAATAACACCTTTCTCATCAACTTTGTTGCATCTGATAAATCAATATTTGTACCATTTTTATAATTATATGATACAATATTAATAAAGAATGAATCATTTGGCTATTTCTATGACACATTTTTTATATCGGGACGCAAATTTACAATGCTTTCTGTGATTGTACAAGGCTTACTAAAACATTTTCGTAACACTTCACACAAATATTCCCTCCAATTTTTATTCCTTAAATTGATAACATTCCAAATAATCGTATTTTTGTATCGTAACCGAAACGTTTAGGACGTTTGAGCGAGGGACTTCGTCTATAAAAACATTCAGCGTCGATTTTCTGAAAAACGCTTCGAGCAATCAAAGCGTTTTTCTTTCCGCAACCGCCATTCAGACAAATTTACACAAATATCCGCTGCAATAACCCTTTCTTCCAAAGCCCCGTTTGCTTAATTTGGGCATCAACTTTATTGAGTTTTTCATCAACTGCCGTTAGAAAACTGGCGATTTTGGTTTGTTCGGCGAGGGAGGGACAATAAAATATAGTTGATTTTAAAATATTATTATATAGCCTTTGAATTGTACCACCTTCTGTATTAAATTTTACTATTTGAAATACATAGAATAAAAATTCATTTATAATGACAGAATTATCATTGTCTATCCATACAATATTTGAATCTTGAAAATACGCATCTTCACCATTATATACAACAGTCCTTCCAATTGTTCCTGCTGCTGAAATTAATATGTTACCCTTTTTAGGAAATGAAAACCTCTCTTTATAATTAAGATATAACTCTTTTGAAATAAACGCATCAGGTTTTTTGCCAAATGACCCAATTTTAAAAAATGGTATTTCACCTGTAGGGGATGTTTCTTCGTTAAAAATTCTACGGCACATTTTTACATCTCCAACTTCACCCAAAGTCTTCACCTCCCAATCCTCAAACTCATTTCCTTCATCATCTTTAAAGCGTATTTGTTGCGAAAATAACTTTTGCATCAACCCTTTTTTATAGGTTTCCAAAAGGCTTTTCTTTTTCTTTAAGGCTTGCAGTTTTTCATCTACCGAGCTTAAAAAAGTGGCTATTTTTTGTTGTTCGGGGAGGGTGGGGAAGGAGAATAATCCATTTTCTACAACGCTCCAATCGGCTCTTGGCATTTTAGAACCACTTGATTGATTTGCTAAATCAATGAATAATTCAGTTTGTACAATTCTAAATAAAAACTCATTTGAAATATCTTTTCCTTTCAATACCCAAATTTCAGAGGAACATACACCGTCAAAGGGAGCTTGAAGGTATTTTTTTAGATATGGTCGCA
>JAYTSW010000231.1:0-6499 GCA_043745425.1 Sphingobacteriaceae bacterium
CTTTGATCTACCTAAAATGGATATACAGGAAATAAAACAACGCGTCGGAATCATCGGCTCTAATCCTTTATTAGAAAGAGCAATTGACATAGCCCGACAAGTAGCACCAACGGATTTAAATGTGTTGATTAATGGTGAGAGCGGAACTGGTAAAGAAGTGTTCCCTCAAATTATTCATCAGAATTCAGTTCGTAAGCACGGACAATACATTGCAGTAAACTGCGGTGCAATTCCGGAAGGGACAATTGATAGCGAATTATTTGGTCACGAAAAAGGATCATTCACAGGCGCACATGAAGCGCGTAAAGGTTATTTTGAAGTTGCAGATGGCGGAACAATTTTTTTAGATGAAGTAGGGGAATTGCCATTAGCAACACAAGCTCGTTTGTTACGCGTATTGGAAAGTGGTGAATATATTAAAGTAGGAAGCAGTAAAGTATTAAAAACGGATGTGCGTGTAATTGCCGCTACTAATATTAATGTTTTCCAGGCTATTGAAAGAGGAAAATTTAGAGAGGATTTATATTATCGATTAAATACAGTTCCAATTTATTTGCCGCCAATTCGTGAGCGTAAAGAGGATATTCATTTATTGTTCAGAAAATTCGCCAGTGATTTTGCGGCTAAATACAGAATGCCTGTTATTAAATTAACAGCAGATGCTGAGCAGATTTTAATGAATTATTATTTTCCAGGGAATGTTAGACAATTAAAAAACATTACTGAGCAAATCTCAATTATTGAAAAACAACGAGAGATTAATGGCGATATACTGCTGACTTATCTCCCTAATTTTGGTGTAAATAATTTGCCGATTTTAAAACGTGCAGAAGCTAACCAATCGAATGTAGATGTAAATGAACGCGATATTTTTTACAAAGTAATAGTGGACATGAAAAAGGATTTGAACGATTTGAAAAAAGTGGTTCACGATATTGTTATTGCTTCACAAGGTCAGATTAATGGCATTAGTAATGATGATGTTCAAATTGCAAACCGTTTGTATAATGATGCCATAGAAGAAAGTAATTTGGAAAATGGTTTAACTATTCACTCGGCTATTCAAAAAACAAATGGTTCAGTAAATAATAAGACTATTGAAGTTGAAGAATCTTTGTCGTTACAGGATAAAGAAGTAGATATGATAAAACGCGCCCTGAAAAAACACAAGGGTAAGCGCAAATACGCAGCGAATGAATTAGGCATAAGCGAGAGAACATTGTACCGTAAAATAAACGAATATAAAATAGCAGAGTAATTGTTATTCATTAAAAAATATATTTCTGTATTGGTTTTCGGACTGATGTTAATGAATTCATTCGCACAAACGGATTCTGAAACTCAGGAATTGATTGTTAAGGCAGCAAACGCACCTAGCGATACTGCAAAAGAACGTATCTTCTATGATATCTATCTTTTGAATAAGACTACAAATCCCCTAATAGCTCGTGAATACGTTTACAAAACCTATGATATTTTAAAACATATTACCAAAAGTCATCCACGGGGTTATTTTTATACATTAATAGAATGTTCTGCTGTTAATCGTACGCTCGGTAGTTATTCGGAGGCTCTTCCTTTTATTAATGAAGCGTTTCGGTTTGCAGATAGTTTGAACAATTCTTACTATACTTCAATTGCCTATGATGAAAAAGGATTGTTGTTAATGTACGTAGGTGATTATGAAAAAGCGAAAGAATGTTTTTTAAAAGAGATTCAGATTAAAAAGATTCGAAATCCAAAAGATTCAACAATTTTCGGAATATTCAATAATTTAGCAATAATCTTTGCTAATACAGGCAATCTGCAAAAGGCAGAAGAGTATTTTCGATTTGCATTACAAACAGCGATAATTCAAGAACATATTAATGGCTTGGGCAACGGTTATAATAACCTCGGTGTAATTAAAATAATGCAAAAGAAATTAGATTCGGTTATGTATTATCTTGAAAAAGGAATGTTCTATAGAAAAAAATTAAAAGATATTCCCAATGTTTCAGGCTCCTATAATAATTTCGCGCTGTATTATAAGGAACTTAAAAAATATAATCTTGCTCTAAAATATGCAGATACAGCTTTACAACTTGCTAATGGCGTTCATGCACAAACCGAATTGATAGAAGTTTTGGATACATATTATAATTTGTATCAGGATATTGGTGATTACAAAAATGCACTGGATTATTATAAGAAGAGAAAAGAACTTCTGGAACAAGTTCAAAATAAAAAAATAGACCGTAAAGTAAGTGAATATCAAGGAAGCCTTGAATTACAAAAAAAACAAGAAGAGTTAAATGAAAGTAAAAACCAATTATTATTAAAGGAAGCTGAAGACGTAAAACAAAATCTCAGACTGAATTTATTATTATTAGCCTTGCTCTCTTTTGGAATAGGTATTTTTTTAGTGGTAAACAGAAATAAAAAAATTCGAGCAGCGAATAAAATTATTTCATCTCAAAAAGAAGAGATAGAAGAAAAACATAAAGACATTACAGATAGTATCAACTACGCGCAAAAAATTCAAACTGCATTAATCATTAGCGAAAAAACATTAAGCACAAAGGTGGATAACGTTTTTGTAATGTTTAAACCCCGTGATATTGTGAGTGGTGATTTTTATTGGTTCAGCGAAAAAAACGGATATAAACTTTTGGCAGTGGCCGATTGCACTGGTCATGGTGTACCTGGAGCTTTTATGAGTATGATTGGTATCACGATGCTGAATCAGATCGTAAATGAAAAAGGAATTACAGCTCCAGCCGAAATTTTAAATAAACTAAGAGAGGGAGTGATAGCTTCACTTAATCAAACCGATGAAATAGCGGAGAAGCGTGACGGTATGGATGTCTCGATAATTGCATGGAACAAGAAGGAATTAATTTACGCGGGCGCGAATAATCCTTGTATTGTTATTAGTAATAATGAAATAACAGAACTGAAACCAGATAAACAACCTGTAGGCTTACACGAAAAACAACAGCCTTTTACCGAACAAAAAGTAGATTTAAATACAGTTGATAGCATTTATTTATTTACGGATGGTATTGTCGATCAGTTCGGCGGAGTGGAAAATAAAAAAGTAAAAATTAAATTATTTAAAGAGTGGTTAAGCGAAATTTCAACTCTTGATTCGGTAAAACAAAAAGCAGAATTGGAATTGAAATTAAGTAATTGGAAAAAGAACACAGAGCAAACCGACGATATTTTAGTAATAGGTATTAAAGCTTAAAATTTGAAGCATATATTAAAAATAATTATTATTTGTTTTTTAGTTGGAGTATCCTCCTGCAAAATAAAATACTCATTAAGCGGGGCGAGTATTCCAGCAGAAGCACAAACGGTGTCGGTAGCTTTCTTTACCAATAACACAACATTGGGCGCGCCTAGTTTATCGCAACGTTTTACGGAAAAGTTGAGAGATGTGGTTTCATCTCAAACCAGATTAGGTTTAGTAAGACAAAACGGTGATTTGCAATTCGAAGGAAGTATTATGGATTATAATATTTCGCCGGTGGCCATTCAAAGCACCGATTTAGCAAGCACAAACCGTTTAACAATTACAGTGAGTGTGAAATACAGCAATAAATTTGATGCCAGTAAAAATTTCGAACAAAACTTTACACGGTTCGCAGATTATAAGAGTACGGAGAGCATTAATAGTAAAGAAGCTGAATTGGTAACTGAAATTTATCGTCAGTTAACAGAAGATATCTTCAATAAGGCATTTAATAATTGGTAGCCACAGATTACACAGATTACACAGATTAACACTGATAGCAAATTAAATATTTTCGGAAATGACTGATGAATAAAAGTGTACTAACTATAACGTATAGGATTTAATACGTGAAAATTCGTGAAATCTGCGGCTAAAATTGTATTTTTGATTTTTAAGTGAAACAAACCGAACTCATACAATTAATCTCTACTCCCTATAATTCTAACTATAGTGATATGGAAAAATTGCAGGAATTAAAAAAACAATTCCCGTTTTTTCAGTCGGCCCACATGTTGTTAACCTTGGTTTCCAAAAAATTCGACAGCGGAATTTATCAGGATACGCTTCGTAAAACGGCCATTTCTATTCCTAATCGCGCCAGATTATACAATTTACTAAATTCCGCAGAAGCGATTAAAGAAGAAAAGATTTCGCAAAAGCAGACTTCAGAAATTGAACATTTAAAAGCCATTGAATTACATTCTAATAAAGATAAACCAACAGAAGAAGAGTTAACCAAGCAAGTTGAAAAAGAAGTGGCGAGAGATATTATTACCGCTTTTGTTGAAAAGGAAGTTTTAAAAACCCACGATTGGTATAAACCAAGAGAAAAGAAAGAAGTTAAAAAAACGGAAGATAAAAAAGAAGAAATTAATTCGGGAACTTTTACGGATTGGTTACAAGCTCTTAAAAAAATAGATAGAGTAGAGGAGAAGGTTGTAACTAAAAAAGAAGAAGTTGAAGAAGAAGAAGAATCGAGGATTATTACAGACTTCAAGAAGCCCGAAGCTTTAAAAGCAAAAGAAAAAGCCATTATCGAGAAAATTATTGAAGCTGAACCAGGTAATATTCGCCTCGATCCTAACCAAAAATTCTTTGAAGCCAATCAAAAAGCGAAGGAAAGTCTGCTTGAAAATGAGCATTTAGTGACTGAAACCCTCGCTAAAATATATGCCCTTCAAGGTAACACCCCAAAAGCTATCAGGGCTTATGAAATTTTAAGTTTGAAATTTCCACAAAAAAGTGCTTACTTTGCATCCCTTATCGAAAATTTGAAAAAGGACAACAAGTAAAAAATTAAATTATCATGATACTATCAATTTGTGTAATTATCGTTTGCGCCCTCTTAATTTTAGTGGTTTTAATGCAAAACTCTAAAGGTGGCGGAATATCAAGTCAGTTTGGTGCTGCAACCCAAATAATGGGTGTTCGCCGTGGTGCTGATGTTATTGAAAAAGCAACTTGGACTTTAGCTATTTTACTATTAGTATTTAGCTTACTAATGACACCTAAAACAGGTGCTACAGCTGAAACAGGCAATCCAACAGAATCTGTAACTCGTAAAAAAGCAGCAGGTGCAGTAATGCCTCAACAAGCTCCTACGCAGCAGCAACAACCTCAGCAGCCACAAGGTCAGCCTGCAGGTGGCGCACAATAATAACATTAATTCAATTTAATATATTGAACCGCTCTATGATAAATAGGGCGGTTTTTTTTTGATGTGAGGCTGAATAAATTGGTTAATTTTACAGGCAAATTATGCAGGTATTAAAGTTTGGAGGCGCATCTGTAAAAGATGCAGAAGCCGTAAAAAATGTAGCTGAGATTCTAAAAAAATTCGCCACCAAAGAAACCATTGTGGTGGTTTCGGCCATGGGTAAAACTACTAACGGTTTAGAAGAACTGGTGAACGCATTGTTTAATAAAACGGGTGATGCAGAGGCTGTTCTTCAGAAAGTAAAGGATTTTCATTTAACTATTTTAAAAGCACTTTTTCCCAATAAAAATCATGCTGTTTACACAGATATAGAAAATTCGTTTGTTGAAATAAACTGGATAATTGAAGACGAGATTTTGCCGAATTACAATCAGGTTTACGATCAGATTGTGAGTATGGGTGAAATAATTTCAACTAAAATCATTGCTGCTTTTTTATCGGAAAGTGGAATAAAAAATAAATGGTTCGATGCAAGGGGTGTAATACAAACCGATAACACTTACCGCGAAGGGAAAGTGGATTATGAATTGAGCGAATCGTTGGTTAAAGATCAACTTTTGCCAATGATTGGCGAAAATAAAATTGTAATTACACAAGGCTTTATTGGGGGCACTTCAGAGAATTTCACCACCACATTAGGACGCGAAGGATCAGATTATACGGCCGCGCTTTTAGCTTACTTTACCAATGCTGAAAGTGTAACTATTTGGAAAGATGTTCCTGGGGTTTTAAATGCGGATCCGAAATGGTTTAAAAACACAAAAAAAATTGACGAATTAACCTATCATGATGCTATTGAATTTACCTATTACGGTGCTACTGTAATTCATCCCAAAACCATAAAGCCTTTACAGAACAAAAACATTCCGCTTTTTGTAAAATCTTTTTTGAAACCTGAAGATACAGGAACTGTGATTCATAATAGCGATAAGCGCGTGCAAATTCCAAGTTATATTTTCAAAATTAATCAGTTGTTAATTTCTATTCAGCCAAAAGATTTTTCGTTTATAGGTGAAGATAATTTAAGTCAGATTTTTGATGTATTCGCACGGCATGGTTCTAAAATTCATCTGATGCAAAATTCGGCTATCAGTTTTTCGGTTTGTATTGATGCAGAAGGTGCAAAAACAGAATTATTGATTCAAGAATTGCAGAGTGAATTCAAAGTGCTTTACAACTCTGGGTTGGAACTTTTAACAATTCGAAATTACGATCAGCAAACAATCAGTAAACTCATCGAAAACAAAACTGTTTTGATGGAGCAAAAGAGTCGAATTACGGTC
>JAYTSW010000232.1:0-1779 GCA_043745425.1 Sphingobacteriaceae bacterium
GTCGCATAAATAGTCACCACTATTCAAAAAAACTAAGTAATCTCCTTTTGCAATGCTAATTCCTTTGTTCATTGCATTGTAAATTCCCTTATCATCTTCAGAAACCCAGTAAGTTAACTTGTTAGAATATGATTTTATGACCTCCTTACTACCATCAGTACTACCGCCATCTATAATAATAAATTCAAAATTTTTATAGGTTTGATTAATAACACTTTCAATTGTTTTTTTTAAGCCTAGAGAATCATTGAAATTAATTGTAATAATAGAAATTAACATAACTTATTTTGCAAAAAAAATGAATTAACTGCATTACACACTTCTAAGACTTGACTTTTTGTTGTTGAGTAAGAGATAGGAAGACTTAAAGTTGTAGCATGTATTTCTTCACTGATAGGAAAAGATTGATTTTTAAAATAATGTTGATACCCTTCTTGTAAATTTGGCGAAACTGGATAATGAATTTCTGTAGTAATGCCTAATTTAAATAAATACGCTTTTAATTCGTCGCGCAGTTTTGTACGTATATTGTATATATGGTATACATGATAACAATTTGCAATTACCGCAGGCTTAATGACATCATTGGATAGATGCCCATTGTACAATGCTGCCAAAAGGCGTTTATGTTGATTTATCTGAGTTAGTTTATTAAGTTTAATCCTCAAAAATGCAGCTTGCAATTCATCTAGCCTACTATTAAACCCTAGATATTTATTGTAATATTTTTTCTGGGACCCATAATTTCGTAATGCTTTGATTTTTTCATAAAGTATTTGATCATTTGTTGTTATAGCGCCTGCATCACCTAATGCGCCAAGATTTTTTGTTGGATAAAAACTATGTGCTCCAATTTTTCCAAAAGTGCCAACAATTTGATCATTTATTTTAGCACCATGAGCTTGGGCACAGTCTTCAATTATTTCAAGCTGGTACTTAGTTGCTATTTGAATGATTTTATCCATTTCAGCTGGCTGTCCATACAAATGAACTACTAAAATTGCTTTAGTTTTAGCTGTGATTTTATCAATTATTAGTGCGAGATCAATATTATATGTATTAATATTAGGTTCAACTAAAATTGGAATATGACCTGCATTAATAATAGCCAAAATGGACGCAATATATGTATTTGAAGGAATAAGAATTTCAGCATTATTGGGGAAATCTAAAGCTTTTAACCCAATAACTAAGGCATCTAATCCGTTTGCAACTCCTATACAATATTTAGCATTGCAATAATTTGCATATTCGTTTTCGAAATTTTCAACTTCATTTCCAAGTATATACCAACCCGATTGTAAAAACTGATTAAATTTTTTATTGAACTCCACTTCAAATTCGGAGTTAACGCTTTTAAGGTTTTCGTAAGGAATAATATTAATCATAGGGTTGATAAATGTAATCGTCTTTATCAAAATATTCTGAAGCAAGCACTAACAGTACTGCATCTTTGCTAAAATTACTCATTGAATGAAAATCTTCTGGGTATAAAATCAGGCATTTATTAGGCTCATCCAAAATAAAATTTTCTTTTATAGCACCATTATCATTAATTATTAAACAACTACCAGAAATACAAATTACAGCTTGAATTGTTTTATGATGTCTGTGTTTACCTCTTTCTGATTGATCAACATTATAAATATAAAAAACTCGCTTAATTTCAAATGGAATATTTCTTTCAATTACAGACAGTGACCCCCTATGATCATGAAATGAAGTTATATCTATTAATTTAGGCATATATTTTTCTAATAATTCTTTGTATAATGCTTG
>JAYTSW010000233.1:0-6460 GCA_043745425.1 Sphingobacteriaceae bacterium
AGATGCTGAGTATTATGTTCTTTTAAACTCTGATGTAGAGGTTACAGAGAATTGGATAGAGAATGTTATTTCTTTAATGGATTCCAATTTGAACATCGCTGCTTGTCAACCAAAAATTCTGGATTTTAATAATCGTACAAAATTTGAATACGCAGGAGCCGCAGGAGGATTTATTGATAAATACGGATACCCGTTTTGTCGTGGACGAGTTTTTAACAGTTTAGAGCAAGATAAAAATCAATATAATGATAGCACTGAAGTATTTTGGGCAACAGGCGCTTGTATGTTTGTTCGGGCTAAAGCATTTTGGGAAGTAGGCGGTTTTGATGGAGATTACTTCGCTCATATGGAAGAAATTGATTTGTGCTGGCGTTTAAAAAATATTGGTTACACCATTTATGTAGAACCGAAGAGTGTTGTTTACCATGTTGGTGGAGGCACTTTAAATAAATTAAGTTCGCAAAAAACATTTTTAAATTTCAGAAATAATTTAACAACACTTACAAAGAATCATTCATCTCGATTTTTATTTTTTAAAATTATTTTCCGAATGAAACTGGATGGTATTGCCGCTTTTAAGTTTTTATTGGATGGTCAGCCCAAACATTTTTTTGCCGTCATCAGAGCGCATTTTGCGTTTTATGGTTGGTTGCCAAAGACTTTGGCAAAACGTAAAAAGGCAAAACAACATCCAAACTTTAAATTCACCATGTCGAAAGCATATGGTAAGAATATTGTTTTGGAACATTTTATTCGAAAGAAAAAATATTATAGCGAATTAGACAAGGGTTATCTTAATTAATTGCTGGTTGTTTTTTTGATATCAGGAACAATCCTGAAAATGTAAAAATTCCGTTTATTAGGATTAGCTCCGTACCTATCTTGTAGCCGTGGAATATATTTTGTGATAATGAACTAAGTCCCAGCTCTACATGCAATTTTTTTTCATACCACTCAGGACTGCAACATACATCCAATCCCAAAACAAGTAATGGCGCCAAAATACACACTGCCCAAACTAATTTATTATTTAATGCACGTTTTGTAAGGATACCGAATGAAAACAAGCCAAGTAAAGGACCGTAAGTTATGCTTGCAAATTTTAAAATGAAATCAATGATGAGCTTATCGTTAATGGCCTTAAATAATAAAACCATCATAAAAAAAACAAACGCAAAAGCAAAATGAACTTTCAAGCGCATTTTCTTTTTCTCTTTTTCTGTTCCGGGCTTATGGTTGATGTTTAAAATATCAATGCAAAAGCAGGAGGTGATGGAAGTGATGGCGCCATCCACGCTCGGAAATAAAGCAGATATGAGAGCTATAATAAAGACTATGCCAATAATACCACTGAAATTATCACTAAGAGCAATTGTGGGAAACAGATCGTCAGGTGCAACGCTTATATTTTGACTGCTGGCGTATAAGTATAAAATGCCGCCCAGAAATAAAAATAAAAAATTAACTATGACCAATACAATTGAAAATGAAATGATATTCTTTTGTGAATCGCCCATAGTTTTTACGCTAATGTTCCTCTGCATCATTTCCTGATCAAGTCCCGTCATTGCAATGGCAATAAAGGCACCGCCAACGATATGTTTTAAAAAAAATGACCCTGACTTTACATCCATATTAAATATAGATGTGTAACCCTTACTAGACATTAGTGACAAAGCGCTTGTGAAGTCGAGATTCATAGCACGAATAATAACGATGATGCATATGGCAAGGCCAAGTAGCATTCCGGTTGTTTGAAGTGTGTCTGTATAGATAATAGTTTTTACGCCGCCTTCAAACGTATACAATAAAATTAAAATGAGTATCACCAATGCTGTTAATTCGAAAGGCATGCCGAGCTTATCGAAAATAAATATTTGAAGAACGCTAATCACAAGATACAGTCGTGCAGTCGCTCCTACCAAACGTGAAAGGATAAAAAAAGAAGCGCCAGCTTTATGAGCGTTTACACCAAACCGTTTTTCGAGATAGGTATAAATGGATGTTAGGTTAAGGCGGTAATAAAGCGGAATCAAAACAAATGCAATTACCATGTAGCCCAACAAATAACCCAATACTACTTGAAAGTAGAAAAAATTACCGGCACCAACTCCACCCGGAACACTTATAAAAGTAACGCCACTCAGACTCGTGCCAATCATCCCGAAAGCCACCAGCATCCAATTACTGTTTTTATTCCCTATAAAAAAAGATTGATTGTCTGAATTCCTGCCCGTATACCATGCTACCAGCAATAGTATAACAAAATAGGAGATCACAAATACAAATAATAAAATTGGTGACATTTTTAATGTTGAATTATGAATTAAAAATGATGAATTATTAGGTTGGTTAAAGTGTTAAATAAAGTATTTCTTCACATCCAATATTTCATAATTGTTAATAGTTTGCCAATTGAGTTTAGTAATCCTATGAGCTAAAGCCATAAATTTGCTTTTATGCAATTCAGCTCTAAAATTATAGAACAAGCCGTTGATACCTTTGCTCAATTACCGGGTGTTGGAAAAAAAACGGCTCTCCGTTATGTTTTGCATTTAATTAAACAAAACGATACCGAACAATTAGCTCAAATAATAACACAATTAAAAACCGACTTAAAATTTTGTACTAAATGTCATAACATCTGCGAAAGCACTGTTTGTGATATCTGCACTAATGCCGTTCGCGATCAATCATTACTTTGTGTGGTGCAGGATTACAGAGATGTAATGGCTATTGAAAACACAGGTTTATACAAAGGTTTATATCATGTATTAGGTGGATTAATTTCTCCAATGGAAGGGGTTGGTCCAGGACATTTAAATATTGAAACACTTAATTCCCGAATGGAAGAGGGCAGTGTTAAAGAAGTTATTCTTGCATTAAATGCTACTATGGAAGGGGAAACAACATCTTTTTATATCTACCGTAAGCTGGCACCTCATAAAGTAAATTTGTCAGCTATTGCCCGTGGTATAGCTGTTGGCGATGAGTTGGAATATGCCGATGAAGCTACCTTAGGCCGCTCTATTACTAATCGCCAGCCCTTCAGCGCTTTCTTTAGTGTAAAGTAACTGGCCGCATTTTGCGACCTTTAAATTTTTTCAAAAAAGCTACAATTTATAGCAATCACTTTTGTTTTAGTAATATAATTTTGCTACGAACTAACTGGTCACATTTTGTGACCAGTTAAAAATGTAGTTTATGAAAGAGATATTACCTGTTAGAAATTTTGAAACACTGATATTTGAATTCAGAGGAATAAAGGTAATGCTTGATGTTGATTTAGCTGTTTTGTATGAAACTGAAACCAAGAAATTGAAGCAGCAAGTCAAGCGAAATGAAGATCGTTTTCCGGAAGATTTTATGTTTGAATTAACTAAAGAAGAGAAAATCCAATTGATTGCGCTTTCTCCAAGGCTTGATAATTTGAAACATTCTTATGTTAACCCAATGGTATTTACCGAACAGGGAATTGCTATGCTTTCATCCGTATTAACCTCGAAAAAAGCTATTCAGATAAATATAGAAATTATGCGTGCATTTTCGAGATACAGAGCATTGATCCTTGAGAATAAAGAATTGAAAGAAGAAATAAGAACCCTTGATGGAAAAATAAATCAATCCTTTAGGTATTTGCTGGAAAAGATAGATGCATTAACCCCTGTTTATAAGGATAGAAAGAAAATAGGGTATAAAAGCGAGAGTTAATTACCAACTGACTGCCCTTCAGCACTTTTTTTAGTGTAAAATAAATTGTATTTTTCGGTTATATCCTATGAGTCTGAAAACTGTTTCAATAATTCTTCCCTGTTATAATGAAGCCGGACATCTTGAAAAAAGTATTCAGTTATTGGTTGAAGAAAGTAAAAATTTTAATTTTCCTTTCGAATTTATTTTTGTTGAGGATAAAAGCACAGATAACACCAAAGAATTGCTTAATAAATTGGAACCTTCCATTAAAAACGCACAATTTGTTTATCACACATCAAATAAAGGAAGAGGGGCCGCTGTTAAATCTGGCTTTGCTGTAGCGAAAGGTGATTTAATTGGATTTATTGATATTGATTTGGAGGTTGGGCCGAGATACATTGCTCAGTTTGTTGAAGCGCTTAATGAAAATGAAGTAGCTATTGGTAACCGAAAATATTATTCTGATTCAGTAACTCGTGCATTAATTAGGGACACAGTAAGCAATTATTACAGCGCATTGAATAGAAAAATTCTTAAGCATAATTACAAGGATACTGAAGTAGGCTATAAGTTTTTTAGACGAGAACCGCTAGCTGATTTTTTTAAATTGAATACAGATGATCATTGGTTTTGGGATACTGAATTTATGATGTACTGTTTTAATAATAAGCTTAAGGTACTCGAAATTGATGTCGATTTTTTGCGCGATCACAGTAAAAAGTCTACCGTTAAAGTTGTAAAAGATTCTTTTTATTACCTGCGTGAATTATTGAAGCACAGAAAGCAATTAAAAAAATAAAATGCAAAGTCCGGTATATTGGCACCCTAAACTGTACGCTTTTACAATGAAAAAATTGTACGGTACGTTTTATGAGAGCCGTTACTCTAATTTACAGAAACTAATTCCGGATAATTGTCAATTGCTTGAAGTTTGTATGGGCGATTTATACTTTTACGAGCACTATCTTAAAAATAAAAACATTCAATATTCCTGTGCCGATGTTAATCCGATTTTTGTAAATGACGCCAAACAAAAAAACATTAATTCAATTCTGATTGATATTTTAAAAGACGAGCTGCCTAAAAGCGATTACATTCTTATTCAAGGGGCACTATATCACGGTATCCCGAATCAACATGATTTAATTGCAAAATTACTAGCTAGTGCTAACAAGCAATTAATTATTTCTGAGTGTGTAAAAAACGTGAGTAACTCTTCCAATGGATTAGTTTCTGCACTAGGTGCCTTTATGTCGAAAGCTAAAAGCGGACAATCCAAAATAAAATTCACTAATGAAACCTTAAAAGAATCTTTCAGTGGGTTTAAAAATAATATTGTTAAATGGATTGAGCCAAATGATAGTATGGAAACTATTATTGTTTTGGAGAAATAAATCGCTGCTTTATTCTGTCCCATAATTTGTCGCTCACAATGGCTGTTAAACAAAAAAACACAATGGCGCTTGGCAACAAATATCTGAATTCAGGTGTTTTAAAGAAAAAAGCAATGTAAATTAAATTGGAGTAAGCAATCACAATTAATAGAAGCAGTAGATAATTTTTCTGTTTCCGGGATAAGAGAATCAACGAATAAATAAAACCAATAAAAAACAGAACGTAAAACAATATCGCTATTGCAAATTTGATTACTTTTTTATAAAGTGGTAGTTGTTGAAAAGTTTCGTCAAATACATTATATGGGAAGTAGCCACTGAAAATTAATCGTTTCATAAATATCATACCTGAGCCAATATAAAACGTAAAAGGTTGCTCGTTTTTTATAGATTCGGTAAAATTTATTAACGAATTATTTATCAAGGCTACTATCGAATCGCTAGGATGAACTTTAAATACTTGTATTCGTTTCTTCACCAAAATTAAACTGTCTTTATTAAATTGACTGGTATAAATACGATCAGGAATAATGGTGTCCCTATAACGGTAATCAATTTTATAATCAATCTCAAACCAATTCCTTTCATTTTCTAAATCACCACCCCAGGATTCAAGAAAAAAGTATAAAGCAGGGTCTGGTGAAGAAGGGTTTAATTTCGAATACCAGTCTATATCATTTAAATATTTGAATTTATGTTTAACCGTCCAGTTTCTTATTATCCATACAGAGTCTAAAACGCAAAAAAGCATTAAAAAGGCAATGCCATGAATCATAATTGATTTGAGACCTCGCTTTTCTCTAATAAAATATACCAGTAAAAAAATAGCAGCAATGCCGTAAAACAATAAAAAAACCGGCCGAATAAAAACGCACCAAGTAAAAAATAAACCTGCCAAAAAAAGATATTTCTTTTTATCGAGTACTAAAAAACGATTGAGATAGTAAATGGCAAAAATGAAAAAATACATACATAAACTTTCACTTAACAGAAAGTTGTTCCAAAGAGAAACGTAATGGGTAAAAAGAAACAGAAAGAAAACAAAATAAAAAACACTTTCTTTCTTTACCATTCTGCTTACCGTTAGTGCTAAAGTATAAATAGCTACCCCTGATATAAGCCATTGGAGAATAAGAATAATATTTAAAGCAAGGTTTTTAGCAAACAAAACTTTTAATAATAGGAAAATAATGCCAAGGCCTGGCATTCGAATATCAGGAGAGTAATTTCCAGTTTCATAAAAACTATTCATCGAGTCATAATACTCTCCAGAATCATGGGTAAAATAACCTAATAGCGGTTTGGTTTCTTCGTAATGCGAATATACCTGGGACCAAAAGAAAAGTCCTTTAACAATAATGGCGGTAAAAATA
>JAYTSW010000234.1:0-1773 GCA_043745425.1 Sphingobacteriaceae bacterium
CGTGAAAATCAGCGCCTCCGGGCCCTTGCGCGGGTTTGTAGCCCGGCCTGGACCACAGGAGCCGGGAAAAAAATTTGCCCGAATCCTTGCCTCGAATTGTTCCGGTAGTACCTTTGCCATCCCAAACGGCGCTGAGCCATCTGGGATTTTGACCGATGGTGTAACTGGCAACACGTCTGATTTTGGTTCAGAAGAGTCCAGGTTCGAAACCTGGTCGGACAACTCCAAACCCCTTTAACGAGGGGTTTTTTGTTTCGTTCTTTTTTCTGTACTTTTATTCGGTACTTAAACTCCTTTATGAAAATCAAACCTATCATATTTCTTTCTTTTGCTTTAGTCCTTCAATTTGTATCGGGAGCACAGACCTTGAAATATGAGTTTATTAAAAACTGTTTGATTTATAATGAAACTGAAATTATAGTTGATTTAACAGCCCGTAATTTCAATTTTGTAACAAAAGATTATGTGAATATGGGTGATAATTTGATTAACAAATCAGATTATTATACCAGTAAAAAAGAAGGCAGTAACGATACAGCAGAAATAGCTGTTTTTATTAATAAACGAAAATCTTCAAAGAAAAGTGTTTTGTGCTCGTTTGTAGAGACGCAGGCCTTTGCCAATTACAATGCTATTGAATCGAAAATGATAGCGGGTTTAAAAAGTGAAGGCACTTTTAAGAGTGATCGTTTTGGTGTAGATGTAGCAAGATATTCTTTCGACGATAAATACTATTACTATTTATTCAAAGACGATTTTATCTGGTACATAATTGTTTCTAATTTCAAATTAGAAGATTATTATTTTACCATTAAATCCAAATAATACTTATTCAGTATTTTTGGCTCCCTCTTTATTATTTTGAATACCTAATTCGGGATGCCCGGGGTCAAATGCTATTTCGTAAAAGTTGGTTCCTCTATGATATTCAATAACCAATTTTGTTTTTCCATCCCATTGTTCAATCGGAGTTTTAGTCATATTGGTAATTGTTTTTGAGCAGGAGCTAATATATTTATTTCTCCAAATAGCTCTTCCTTCTAAAACATTCCACCTCACAAAAAATAATTTAGTTTCCCTTTCTCCATTACAATTACCACCTAATTTGGAAAATGCATAAACGTGTAAAAGAATATAAACCGAATCGCCTTTTTGTTTCTCGAAAATAACTTTTCCGTATTCCGGATCTTTCATGATTGAATCTACAACACAATACAATAAATTAGTATCCTTATTAACGAGGTTAATACACAATTTCATTTTATCACCCTCGCGTGTTGGTCTTTTTGTTGCTACATAAAACGTATTATTTCTTTTTTTGTAAGCAATTCTAAACGCTTTACGAATGGAATCATTGCTACGTTTAACGTCTTTAAAAAAAGTTCTTTTTCCACTTACTGGATCTGTTTCACTCTCGGTTGGTAATTGATAATCCACCGCCTCAAAAGGTGTCATACCATCAAACATAGCAAAACCTAAAATAGTATCAACGGGTGGTCTTGGTGCAGACTCAGATGATACTTCATTCTTATTAGGTTTTCCTTTTTTGGTTTGTGCTATCATTGAAATTGTAGCAACAATAAAAAATACAACGAATAATTGTTTACGCATGATGGATGGTTTAGTATTACAATATTATAAAAGAATACTATTACAAAACAAACTAATTTGACAAACAGATTAACAATTTGAGTGTTAAGAAGGCTACTAATTGCATTTAAATGGGAAAATGCCTAGAAAATACGGTTTTTAAAATACTCTGGTGCATATTTC
>JAYTSW010000235.1:0-6455 GCA_043745425.1 Sphingobacteriaceae bacterium
TCAGCCAGAATTAAAAACTGTGCTGCATACGATGAACCCCAATCGTTCGCCTCATTCATCCCTTGCCAATAAGCCATAGCACCACTTCCAATTTGGAATTTGCGAATTTCGTTTATTCCTCCCTTAATATTTTTTTCAATTTCATTTTTACGTTCGGGTGTGAGATCCATAATATCCGTTAAATACAATTGCGCAAATACTTGCGAAGTAGTTTGCTCAATACAACCATGCGGATAAGAAATTAAATAATGTAAACGGTCATCTAAATTGATTGGAGGAATTGTAGATAATTCCAACATCCCTGTATTTGTTCCTGCTAAACCAAGCGGATTTACATTTCCTGCTTCTGTTTTTCCCGCATCGATCCAAAAATCTTTACTTGTACTTTGGTATGGATTCGGATTGCGTACATCTAATTCTATTTCGTAAACAGAAGTATGTCCGCCGCCATTCGCTGTAATTTTTACAGTCGCAATTCCGGTTTGATTTTTTACTTTCAGATCAAACACAACCATTTTCTCATCATCCTTACCAACATTCACGGTTTTTGAATTACCGCCTGCAGTTTGCAATAAACCATTCACTTCAACTTTCACTGTAGTTGAACCAATGTTTTTATCGCCTCCGAAAATAGAAACAGGAAGTTTCACTTCTTCAGTCACACTCAACACGCGTGGTAAAGTTCCCAATACCATTAACGGTGCTTTTACAGGCGTAGTTTTTTCGGTATGACCATAAGCGCCTTTGTATCCCGCGATCAACATTGTGCGTACTGAACCAACATACATTGGTAATTTAAAGTTCACGTCTTTTTTCTCACCTTTATTTAAATGGAACGGACCAAAAAATCTAACCATTGGTTTAAAACGATTTGCTTTTGCACCGTCATCACCTGCTTCGCTGCCGTCACCACCAATACTTAATACACGTTCTAATTCCGCACCAAAAGCACCAATTACATTATCGTAAACGTCCCACGTTTTTACACCTAAAGCTTCTTTGCTGTAGAATGCATTCCATGGATTTGGTGTTTTGAAACGAGTGATATCTAACAATCCTTCATCAACAACAGCTAATGTGAATGCCATTTCTTTTCCGTTCTCTTCTCCAACCGTTATAGTTACATTTTGTTCAGGCACTAAAACCGAAGGCATTGTAATCGTTGGTTTCAAATGCGTTTCCGGATCATCAATATTAATTGGCACCACACCATACAAACGAATTGGTAAATCATTTTTACGGGTGTGAGGTTGCATTAACGAAACGTGTACATAAACATTCGGCGCCATTTCCGGTTTTACCTGGAATTTAAATAATGTAGTTCCTTTTTCTGTTTCTAACCAATGTGCTTCTAAAACGCGACTGCCATTTTCAATTGTTACCAACGCTCTTGCTTTTTCAGGCGAAGGAATGGTGACTACAACTTCATCGCCTGTTTTGTAAGCCGTTTTATCAGTGGTAAATTGCAGCATGTTCGAGACAATTTTATTATTCTCGCCTCCTCCATCTCTTTCCATCCAATTCGACCATTCAAAATACGTTACAGCTGTTGCGGAGTGACCGCCATCTAAATCTGTTACTTTAACTAAATAACGTCCATAATCATTTTCTTTGATGTTCACTTTTACTTTCGCATGACCGCTTTTTGATGAAACGATTTCAGTCATCATTGGCTTGTGATATTCATCCGAAGCGTAATTTGCTAATTCATCATTGTATTGATCCCACCACCATCTCCATTCTAATTTATACAATTCGAATTTCAAATTACCACGAGAAACTGCGTTGCCTTTGTAATCGCAAGTGGCAATATCAATCATGTGATCTTTTTCAGTATAAAGTATTCCTGAATTTTTTTCTCCTTCCGGTAATTTTACACCAACGTAATTTTGGTAAGGAGAATAATCTATCGAGAAACGGTCCACACTAAATGCGCCACCCTCTTCGTAAACTTTTGTATTGAAGTTCGCACGTAAAAAACCCGGTGCACTTTTTTCTAAATGTAAATTCAATGGAATGATTGCATTTCCGTTATCATCTAACTTATCAATAAACACACTTACGTTCTGCGCATCAAAACGCAAGGTCTGATCATCAAAACTATAATCTTTGAATTTATAAAATTGAGTATTACCCGAACTTAAAGCAACATCAATTGAGGCCGGTAAATTATGAACTACCGCCCCTGTTAACCAATTTGCGTGAAGATTAATATTGTTCGGAATACTTCCGTTAATTAATTTATTATCCGCAACGTTTATTTCAATTTTTAAGCGGTTTGGCATTATGGTTTCAATACGGATACTCTTGTAGAATTTAATAGAGCCGATTTTTACCTCAGCATTCCATAAACCGGTTGGTGCATTTTTATCCGTTAATGTTGTGAAGTTGTAAAAACCATCTACACTTTTATTATTAATGATGCGCTTGTAAGTTTGTCCTTGCGGATTAGTCAATTCAAAAATCACAGGATGATTAGCAGGAATAGAAGCTAATTTATCTTCTAAAATAAAATTCAAAAATAAAGTATCACCAGGGCGCCAAACGCCGCGCTCTCCATAAATAAATCCTTTTACGCCTTTCTTAATGCTTTCTCCCGATACATCGTACATACTAAGAGAAAGCGAAGTGCCATCATCTAATCTTAGATAAGCACGTTGATTATCTTTTTTCGCCACTAAAAAACTTGCTTTTTGTTTAGCGTTGATGAAAGCTTGTCCGTCGCCATTTGTTTTACAAGTGTGAATTAATTGTTTTTGATAATCATATAACTCTAGCGTTACATCCTTCATTGGGTTGGTTGTGATTAAATCATTCGCCACAACAAACAAACTGCCATCGTTTCCTTTTTTGAGTGTTAAACCAATATCAGAAGCTAAAATATTTTTTGAAACTGTTCTTTCGTATTCATGATAATAAGACGATTTACATGGGTTATCGCGATTCTCCCAATCGTAACCTTCGCCATCTTCACCTTCATCATAGTAAGTATTACCGTAATCTTCATAATAATATCCAAAATAAGAAACCTCTTCATCTTCGGCAGGTTCTTTTATCTCTTCCATTTCAAATTTATCATCAACACTATTTCCTAGACACGGATATGTTGAATATGATTTTTTAAAACTCATTTGCACACGGTAAATTGCACCGGGCTCCGCTTTAATCATAGAACTTAAATCGAGAGAGAATTTTTTCCAAACACCAAAATCTGCAGGATTAGTAATTCCAAGATTGATTCTTTTCTCAGCAATTTTCTTTCCAACCTGCGCCAGACTCCCGCCGCCATCCATTGCGTTGGTTTGTAAAAACTGAAGAACATTATTTTCGTAAATCTTAATAATTTTTACATCAACCGCCATTAAGTTTACAGTTTCAAATGGTAGTGATAGATTATTTGTGGATGGTAAAATGTTTCCGTTACCGGTGAAACGCACTTCAGGTTTAAATTCATTAAACGTAATGCTATGTTCAGAAGCCTGACCTAAAATTTGTCCTTTAGTATCTTTTACGTTTTCATTTACAGTTAAAGTATACGTTTCAGAATTTACTTTGCTAGGATACACTAATACTTGATTGTTATTGATAATGTATTTCATATCCTTTAACGAACCTAAATCAATTAAACCTTCCAGTGTTTGATTTTGATCAACAGGATTCGAGAAATTCAGTAATACAAATTGTTCGTTATCGCTTTCCACTCTCGTTCCTAATAATTGGAATTTACCTTTAGCCGGAACATCGAATGATTTGGTTTGATTGTAAGTTACATTAAGAGCTTGTGCGTTACATGTAATATTTATTTTATCACCTCCTGAATCCGGACGTTCGATACTATCAATTAAAAATTTGTGAACGGTTTCCTTGTCATTGTGAACCCATTTTACTTTATACCCTGAGTTTCCTAATTTGGCAGCTAAAGTTTTTTCCACTGCTGCCTCATCTGCAAAATCCGCAGTTGAAACTGTTCCGGCAAGGGAGTAATAATTATAATCATTGTTATGATAACTTTTTAATTCGTTAACCTGCAATTGCACGGATTGTTTAATCGATTGAAAAACGAATTCGAATTTTTTCAATTCATCTTTCACTTCCATTAATTTATTTAAATGGAAAGTGGCTTTATATAATTTTCCGACATCCAATCGATTCTTAGGCTTAAATTCCAAAGTTTGTGCGTCTTTCCAAACTGTTTCTCCTTCTATTGATGGCTCGAAAGAAAAATACTCTTCCTTAAGCGGCGTATTCAATTGCGTTGTATTCGCAAATTCACTCGCAAACTTTATTTTAATGGTAGAACCTGTTGAAATATATCCTGTAGTAAAAGCGCTAATGTAGCTTGCAAACTCGGGGTTAATTTTGTTGGCGGGGCCATTATTATAATTGCTACCGGTAAGAGATTTAAAAAAATCGCGGTTGTTATATAATAATACCGTTGATGCAGTAATAGCTACGCCTACTGCCATCCATTTAATTTTGTTTAATAACATAAAGTGTTTTGGAATTTGAGATTAAAATTACTCCTTTTACTAAGGTGCGGTGTTTTCGTTGCATTGGTACTTGTTAGAAATTGTTAACGGGTTGCTAGTTGCTGGGTTTCTATGTTTGCTATGTTAGAGATGTTGAATTATTACGAATTCCATAAAACTTATTGAAACAAGAAACCTAGAAACAAACTCAACCTAGTAACAATCCCAACCTTGAAACTTTCAACGGAAACCCGAAAGTTTTCAAAATGCTACAAATCGTAGCAACAGCCTGCTATAAAAGGGGCTATCTTTATCGCATGAACGAAAACTTAGACGCTAACGAAGAAAGCCTTTCCTCCTCTGATAAAGAGCTTGAAAAAGCGTTACGACCTATTGATTTCAGTGACTTTTGCGGACAAGAAAGTGTTGTTGATAATCTCAAAGTTTTCGTACTTGCAGCTAAACAAAGGGAAGAATCTCTTGACCATGTACTTTTACACGGACCTCCCGGATTAGGTAAAACTACCCTTGCCCATATTATTGCAAACGATTTAGGGGTAAACCTTAAAGTTACTTCCGGTCCTGTTTTGGATAAACCCGGCGATTTAGCTGGATTACTTACTAATCTTGGTCCGAATGATGTTTTGTTTATTGATGAGATTCACCGTTTGAGTCCGATTGTGGAAGAGTATTTATACTCGGCCATGGAAGATTTTAAAATTGATATTATGATTGACAGCGGACCGAATGCTCGTTCGGTTCAAATAAAATTAAACCCATTTACTTTGGTTGGTGCCACCACCCGTAGCGGATTACTCACTTCCCCGCTTCGTGCAAGGTTCGGCATTAACTCCCGCCTCAATTATTACGACAGTAAAGTGCTCACTGGAATTATTGAACGCAGTTGTGATATTCTTAATGTTGAAATAAGCGCTGATGCGGCTTATGAAATCGCAAGACGAAGTCGCGGAACACCTCGTATAGCAAATGCATTGCTCAGAAGGGTTCGCGACTTCGCACAAATTAAAGGTTCAGGCAAAATCGATATGGAAATTGCTGCTTATTCATTAAAAGCTTTAAATGTTGACAAGAATGGTTTGGATGAAATGGATCATCGCATCTTAACCACCATTATTGAAAAATTTAAAGGTGGTCCGGTTGGAATTACAACTATAAGCACAGCAGTTGGCGAAGAAGCCGGAACCATTGAAGAAGTGTACGAGCCGTTTTTGGTTCAGGAAGGTTATTTAACCCGCACACCAAGAGGAAGAGAAGTAACAGAATTAGCTTATAAGCATCTCGGCAAAAGTATTTATAAAAAAGGTGGGAGTTTGTTTGATGAGTAATGTGCCTTCGACAAGCTCAGGCACCTGTATCGGACCCTGAGTTTGTCGAAGGGACCGATGAGGAAAAAATTAAAATTAGAAATATGAATCACGATTTATCAGTATCACAATCAGTAATAATTAATGCTGATGTAAAAAAAGTTTGGGATGCTTTAACCAATCCCTCAAAAATTAAAGATTATTTATACGGCACCGAAACCATTACAGATTGGAAAGTAGGAAGTACAATTATTTTTCAAGGGGAATATGAAGGTCATAAATACAAAGATGAAGGTGTTATTGTTGAAAATAAAATCAACGAAGTTTTAAGCTATAGTTATTGGAGCGGTTTCACCGGATTGGAAAACAAACCCGAGAACCATTCAAAAATAACTTATCATGTGAAAGCAATTGATGCCAACACCACCGAATTCATCTGGACTCAAAAAGGGTTCAAAGATGAAACGGGTTACAATCATAGTAAGTCTGGCATGACTGAATTTTTGAAGGCGGTTAAGGTGGTGATGGAGAGGTAAAACATCCCCCGCTCCGCCTACAGCGGAACGACCCCTTCGAAGGGGTAATGTTGCTCTCTCTATCGAGAGAGAGGGCATATTACAAACAAACGAAAACCTAGGCGTCAACACATTCCCCCTTCGAA
>JAYTSW010000236.1:0-1769 GCA_043745425.1 Sphingobacteriaceae bacterium
GCAATTTGTAAACTATCGGCAATAACAACCTGTGCCAAACCTTGCCGACAAAAACTTAAAAAAATTAATATTTTAAAAAAATTGTTCAAATGTTTCATCTAAATTATTATGAGACTATTACAAAGTCAAAGTTTGGATTAGTCTTTTTTAAATCGTTTAAAACTTCAATTCTACTTATTTAAAATATTTAATTTCATATATCTTGGCATACTTTGGATTGTCATTTTCTATATAGATTTCTTCAATTAAATTTCCAATCGAGTCATATTTATACTGATATTTATTTATCCGAGTAGAATTATTTTTATTGTCTTTAAAATCAATTTGCTTTATTTTTTTATTTGAATCATAAAGATAAATTTTTGTCCATTGAAGAGTTTTGGCCTTAAAAAACTCTTCCTTTTCGATTAGTTCGCTTTCGTTTAAATAAGTATATATGTATTTTGAAGATGAAAATAATTCATAAGAAATTCTTCTATTTAAAGAGTCGAATTTAAATATTTCTAATTCAATTAACCCGTTTGAAATCCAGGTACATTTTGTTTTATTCCAATTGCTATCGTATTCATATTTATAAGTACGAATTAGAATATTATTGCCATCATATTCTTCCTTTTGGGATAAGTGATTGTTGAAATAATTATACTTATAGAACCTTTCCAGCGTACCGCCCCTAAAAATATTTTGCAGTATTAACTCCGAATTTTCATTAAAGACAAATTTTTCAGATTGTTTTTCATCGTATTTATTCCTTGTGCTCTTTTCAACTAAATTCCCTTTTGAATCGTAAACATAATTTGTTTCACTATAAAAGGAATCGTGAAGTTCATTTTTGATTACTTTGATTACTTGATTCTTATTATTTAATTGATAAACCTCTTGCATCTCAGATTGTGCTCCAAAAATAATTTTATCACCTTTAATACTCTCTATAGAGTATTCTATAAAAGACATTTGCTTTACATTTCCTTTTGGCTCAAAAGGTAATATTTGGCCGATCAGATTAGCATGCACCATTAGAATAATAATTATCAATTTAAAAGGTTCCAATAATTTCAAGTCTACTTAATCTTAAATATTTTTTCGCACATCCCATCACCGCCAAAACAATTATCGGAACCAATTTAAACACGCTTCTCTAAAGTAAATATAGTAAATTATTTGCCAATAAAAAACCGCCTCAGTTTCCCGAGACGGTTCTTAAAAGAGAGATTTCTTTACTGGCCTTTACCACCAAACACAACTTTCAGTCTTGCGTTGCCTAATTGAATTGTGAAATCCAGCGCACGGCCTGCGTCGGCTTTAGTAAGTTTAGAACCTGCGGCAATAGCGTCAATCAATTTGCTTTTGTTCATTCCGAAAAAGAATTTTAGCAACTCATCTTCCGTCATGTTTAGCATTCGCCCCGCATCGGCCTTTGTCAGCTTTGAGTGCGATGCAATCGCGTCAATTAATTCCGCCTTTGTCATATTGCTCAACGTTGGAAATATCGCAACAATGAACTCTTTAATTATTTTATCGTTTTTCATGATTTCTTTTTTTTATAACCCTCCCTTCTCCCCCTCTCTTTCGGAGAGGGGGTTGGGGGGTGAGGCTACTTCTGTTTCTTGAATTGAATTTTACTTACCTGTTTATACTCTAAACTGTTTGCACCAAAAACCGATTTCACATAGCTTTTACATTCAGCGGCAACGTCAACCAATCCTGTTACATCAGCGTAAAGTGTTTTGGTTCTTGTTATCCGTGCGTTACTAAAGTTCGTGGTCGCA
>JAYTSW010000237.1:0-1763 GCA_043745425.1 Sphingobacteriaceae bacterium
AGGGGTTGGGCAATGGAAAACAATGTATAATCTTCAATTAGAAATGTATGTTTCCTAAACTAATTTAAATTGCAAAAAAACTTATTTAGCAGCAATAAAGCAACGTTGTTTATAGCAAAATGATTTGTTATCATTTGTTTTTTCCAATACTAAAATTTCGGGAGATGATAAAAGAAAATTTCATACCGCCTTCCTGCCAACTATCGGTAGTGTATGGTATAAATTCATTTTCTATAATTGATGAAGCGTTTGTAAACATAAGTGAAAAAACATGGCCACCTGTTTCAAATTCAACCCCTAACCCAAGAGGGTTAAAATAACTTGTTTTTCGATTTATTCGGTAGTTGGAAAAGCTATAGAAATAATCAGCAATGATGCTCATGCTACGAGTAACTTTTATACGTGCTCCTGCACCTAAGGCGAAGATGTCATTTTCATCTTCTGGAATTAATAAGTAGTTGCGATGCAAATAAGTGGGAAGTATTTCAGCAGAAATATTTTTTGAAAATTTTCTTGCAATAATCCCCTGTGCTATATATGTAAATCGATGTTGCGCATTTAAATAGTTTTGTGAATAGTCGCGTTGCGGTGTGAATGCAGTATTTCCAAATAAGGTGAAGGATACAGGGATATGATTGTCCATTGTTTGATAAAAAACACGATATTTCAAAAGTCCCTCTAAATTTTCTTTGACTTTGCTACGTGAAAAACCCACAGTTAATCGATTTGTAATTCCGTATTCAAATGAAATACGAATATCGCTAGATGCATCGAAACCGTATAGCGTATGCACCGGACTTTTACCTTCCGTTTCTTTGCCTATGTTTCCGAAAAGATGAGAGACTCGAAAATCAAGTGTATGTGCGTGAACAGTTTCATTGGATTGCGCATCGATTATTTTAGTAGATTTAAAAGTGGCAATTACTTTTTCATGTTCAGTTTTTTTTTCATTAAGTAAATTATTTAGCAAATCGTCTTGAGCAAAAATGTGTGTTGAAAAAATGAGAAATATTAATTGAATAAATATGGTTTTATTTTTTTTCATCTTTTTGGTAGGGGCTATAAATAGCATTAAAATTCACTTTTATTATTTCAGCAATATTTTTAAATAAAAGTGTTGGAATTTCAATATGGTGATCTTTAAGGGAAACATCAAAACTTCCACTAAGTGTGAATTGATTAGCTAAAATAACAAGAGTTGCAGTATCAGTACGTTGTTTTTCAACACCGTGAATTGTAAATTTTCCTGTTGAAGTAACACGATACGATCCATCTTTTGTAAAATCAATTTTCTCGTTAATTTTTCCTTTATAAGTGGCATTAGGATATTTATCACTATCAATATATTTTTCATTGAAATGTTCTTCCATTAAAGCTTTTTTAAAATGAAAACTTCGGATTGGAATTACGAATGCAATTTCATTATTACTTGTATTTATGAAAGAGCTTAATTGTTGACTATGCGCATCAATATCCTCAATTGGTGCTTTTGAAAAAAAAGTTGCTTCGCCTTTCGAAGTAGAGTACACAAGTTGACTTTTAGCTTCTCTATTTAATAGAAGCAAAAATAATGTAATCACTAGATATTTATTTTTCATAATATTAATTTTAATTGTTTGGCGCTCCAATGTCAATCCAAGCCCGGAGCTTCGTATAAGAACAGGAGTCAAGAAGACGTTTGTTTTGGGGCATGAATAAGGTGTCATTTATATTTCTTTGAATTCGATTTGCTATATCGCCAACTCCCTTTTTTACTCCATCAT
>JAYTSW010000238.1:0-6397 GCA_043745425.1 Sphingobacteriaceae bacterium
GAAAAAGTTGAAGAAGAAACGGCGCCTGCAGATGGAAAAATATTAGATTCTAACGGCAACGAATTACAAAACGGAGATACAGTTGTTGTGATAAAAGATTTACCAGTAAAAGGTTCTACTAAAGCTGTAAAGGCTGGAACCAAAGTAAAAAACATAAAACTAGTTGATGGCGACCATAACATCAGTGCTAAAGTAGATGGCTTTGGTGCTATGGGATTGAAATCGGAATTTGTAAGGAAGGCTTAAAGGTTTCTGGTTACTAGGTTTCTGGTTGGGTGAGTTACTTACAATCGCATTTAATTGAAGGGTCGAGAATATTAATGTCTAATATTTTTGAAACAGAATCGCAATCGTTAATTACAAAATTGAACTTGTATTTACTTTCGAATTCTTTTTGGGGTTGAATGAAATATTGTCCGCAAGGTTCAGCGTGTACTGATGTTAAATCGTAATTCACTTCGAAATGGCGCATTTCAATTTTTAAAAGCCGTTCGTTATAAACTAAACATCTCAATTTGCACTGGGCTTTTTCACTGAGATCAAAAGGTTGAAATACCAATTCCTGCATTTTCATTTCATTGCTGGTAACACAACTTCTGTTTCCAACCATAGCGTAAACAATAAGACAACCCATTCCAAAACCAATACCGTAAAATTTTAAACGCTGAATGAATTTCATAGAGATTTGTTATTTAAAAAAAATGTGGAACGCTGATGACGCTGATTGTTTATGATTAAAATGATTTTAAATGTGCTTTTTGTAACGCTGATGAAACTATTATCATACTTTATCATATAAAATCTGTGTCATCTGCGTTCTATTTTACGGATTGTTCAATAATTTTTAAATGCGCGAGATGTTGTGAGCCGTGCCAAACGTATAAAGCTAATAACTCAGCTAATGTAAATATATGTTTACTGTCGGGATGAAAAATTGTTTTTTGCCAATCACTTTCACTTAATGTTCTGAATAAAGAACTTAAACGAGCGTGTACACCGGTTACAATTTGTAATGATGGTTGTATTGGGGAATTTAAACTATCGTGCAGATTAGCCCACTTGTTTTCATCATAAGGTTTAATCTCTGCTTTTTCATCTGTTAAACCAGTTTTAAAACGCAGTAACAGTTGCGCATGACTATCACCTAAATGATTAATAACTTGTCTGCCATTCCATCCGCCTTCGCGATACGTAACAGCTAAAATTTTATCATCCCAGTTTTTCACAAGCGATTCTAATTGTTGAGGGAATGCCGAAAATGTTTCGATGTTTTGTTTTACTTCTTCGAAGGTGTACGTTTTTCCCTTAATAAATTTCCCAATAGGATACTTTAGCTGGTCAATTAGCGAGTTTTGAGTTGAAGAATTTTCCATAATTAATTTTTTACCTTTTTCACCTCACCAACTAAATGTTCACTAATTTACACCTCGCCAACTCACACTTCACTATCTCACTATCTATATAGCTGCCATTAACAAATTAATGTCCTTGTAAGGCAAATTAAACGCTTCTGCCATGTATTGGTTAGTTAAAATACCATTGTAAACATAAACGCCATTACGTACACCGGCATCTCTGCGCACTAAGCTATCAAATCCACCTTCATCACCCATGTTCATAATAATTTGAGAGAAGATACTACTGAAAGCAAAAGAAGCAGTACGTGCTACACGCGATGCAATATTTGGTACGCAATAATGTATTACGCCATGTTTACGAAACACCGGTTTTGTATGATTAGTTACTTGTGATGTTTCAAACACGCCACCTTGATCAATACTAACATCCACAATAACCGAATCAGTTTTCATTTCTGCTACCATTGCTTCAGTAACAATACATGGGGTACGCCCTTTAGTGGCACGCAAAGCACCAATAGCTACATCAGCTGTTCTCAAATGTTTTTCTAATACCCTTGGTACAATTACCGAAGTAAATACACGAGTGCCTAATTGATTTTGTAAACGACGTAAACGCGATGTTGAATTATCAAATACTTTTACGGTTGCACCCAAACCTAAAGCTGCACGTGCTGCAAATTCACCAACTGTACCTGCACCAATAATTACAACTTCTGTAGGAGAAATGCCACTGATGCCACCTAAAATAGAACCCACGCCATTATTTACGTTGCTTAATAACTCGGCAGCAATTAATATACTGGCACCACCTGCAATTTCACCCATGGCACGAATGACAGGAAAAATTCCTGCTTCGTCCATAATTAAATCAAAGGCAACACAATTTAATTTTTTTGAAATTAATTTCTTTAAATAATCTTCAGGCTGAACCGTTAATTGTAAAGCTGAAAACAAAGTTTGTTTTGGTTTCATCATTTCAATTTCTTCCAAAGTTGGCGGAGCAATTTTTAAAATAGTATCTGCTTTATAAACTTCAGATGCCGAATAAACAATCTCTGCTCCTGCTTCACTATAATCTTTATCATCAAAGTGAGCTGCTTTACCCGCGCCTGCTTCAATCACAATGCGGTGACCGTTATTAATCAACAACGCAACGGCATCGGGCACCAATGGAACACGGTTTTCCTGAAATTCAATTTCCTTGGGAATGCCAATATAAAGTTTTCCTTTTTTACGTGCCACTTCCAGCATCTCTTCCTGCGGGGCAAGAGCGCCTTTTGTGAGTGAAAACAATACATCTTTATTCATTACCATACATTTTTTTTTTAATAATGACGTGTGCCGTAAGGCTCTACTTCATTGGTTAATAATAGTTACCGTGATATTTCGGAGCGTTACAATCGTCAATACTTTTTGGGCTCGGTCTGAAAATAATTCCTATTCGTAATTCAAATGTTCGGCTGCGGACAACCGTGCCTTGTACAGGTGGATGGTACATCACATCCGGATTGTAATGAAATTCAACAAAAGGATGAAAACGTTTCCAGGTAAAAAATTCCCAACCCAAAGCAACATCTCCGCTTACCCATATTTTAGGAAATGCAGTGCTGACAGGTGCATAAACAGGAGCAGCAAATGAGTTAAGATATTCTAATCTTGCACCTAACATCCCATACCACTGCCCTTTTCTAGTAATTGTTCCCATGTATTTCAAATAATTATTCCATTGGATATAAGTATAAGCATTGGCCGCAGTTCCATTTGTGGTTCCAAGGAATGGGTCAACAATAACTTTTTCAATGGCACCTTTGGTTGTGTATTCAAATTCGGTTTGCCAACGAATGTTATCGTATCTTAAAAATTCAGCAAGTAATCCTACACCAAAACCTTGTAAGTCGTGCGAATAATGACTCGGCGGATAATAATATTCAGGAACATAAACGTTTGGATCTTTTAAAGGCGCTTGTAAATTTCTGTAACGGTGAGCAGTACTGTTCCCTGCTACAAAAATACCGATACCTCTAAAAAACTGAGCATTACTCTGAAAAACAGAAGCAACTAAAAAAAGTATAATTATTATTTTCTTCATGATATTATGCGCTAACGGTTTCCATACCTGCGTTTACTTTTTTAACCAGGCCTTGTAATACTTTTCCGGGACCAACCTCTGTAAATGAAGTAGCACCATCATTAATCATTTGTGTTACGGTCTGCGTCCACCTTACGGGAGCAGTTAATTGCGCCACTAAATTTTTCTTAATCTCATTAGGATCAGAAACAGCAGATGCAGTTACGTTTTGGTAAACAGGGCAAATTGGTGTATTAAATGTTGTTGCATTAATTGCAGCTTCTAATTCTAAGCGCGCAGGTTCCATTAATGGCGAGTGAAATGCACCACCAACAGGTAAAACTAAAGCGCGTTTTGCTCCTGCAGCTTTCGTTTTTTCGCAAGCGATAGTAATACCTTCTGTACTTCCAGAAATAACTAATTGTCCAGGGCAATTATAATTGGCTGCAACAACAACATGACCTGAAGCAGAAATTTCTTTACAAATATTCTCAACTATTTTATCATCTAAATTTAAAACGGCTGCCATAGTTGAAGGGTTTTTCTCACACGCTTTTTGCATAGCTAAAGCGCGAGCGTAAACTAATTTTAATGCGTCTTCAAAACCTAAAGTTTTATTGGCTACTAATGCAGAAAATTCTCCTAAAGAATGTCCGGCTACCATATCCGGTTTAAAGCTTTCGCCTTTTGTAGCAGCTAAAATAACAGAATGTAAAAAAATAGCGGGTTGTGTTACTTTAGTTTGTTTCAGTTCTTCATCGGTTCCTGAAAACATAATGTCAGTAATTCTGAATCCCAAAATGGAATTCGCTTTCTCAAATAATTCTTTTGCTAAGGGTGATGACTCATAGAGGTCCTTCCCCATACCTGAAAATTGGGAGCCTTGTCCCGGGAAAATAAAAGCGGTTTTCATGTGATAATAATGGTATTATAAAGGTCGAATGGAATGCTCATTATTTGATTTTTTTGATCTTGGAATAATGAGCATTTCATAGAATAGTAAATTTACGCTTTTTTGGCCTATGTTAAAAGGCTGATAAATGAATAGAATTTAACTTTTTGATGTTAAAAACAATGAAAATTAAGCTTTAAACCGCTTCTTAGGATGCATTTTGGCATTAATGACCTGGTAAACTATGATGCAATCATTATCAATTTCAAAAATCATAATGTAAGGAAAGGGTCTAATTAGCTTATATCTTAAATTCTTATGCTTTTTTTGGCAGCCTTTCGGATTTAGAGTAAGTTCATTTGAAGCTTTTTCGAAGCAATCAATAAAACGCTTTCCTAAACCTATTTGCGCTGATTCATAATCTAAAAAAGCCAAAGCAATTTCTTCTTTGGCTTCCTCTTTAATTTCTAAAATGTATTTCATTTTTTAAGCTTTGAAAGAGCGTATTTCTTTACTTCGTTTATTGAATAAGACTTGCTCTTACCTTCTTTGTGAGCTTTTACTCTTCTGTCTAATTCTTCTTTTTGATTTTCAGATAAATCAAAATCGTATTCCTTCGATTTTTCATTCAATAAAGTATAAATCGCTTTTAAGAATAATGAATCTTCAATAACATCAATAGCATGATGTAATTCTTTTTTTAAACTTTTTGTTGTCATGATATTCCGTTTAATTACTTATCTCGTTTCTTTAACCATTCAGTAACAGCAGGAGCCAGTTCTTTTTGCGATTTTCCTCCTACAAAAACACCAATATGTCCGCCTTTAAAACTGTATAATTCTTTGTCTTTACTACCCACTAAATCATTCAAAGGAATGGTTGCGGCAGGTGGCACCAAATGATCTTCGGTAGCGTAAATATTTAATAATGGTGAAGTAAGATTTTTAAGATTTACTTTCTTCCCTCCTATTACTAATTCACCTTTTACTAATAAATTTTGCTGATATAATTCTTTCATGAATTGACGGAAACATTCTCCGGTTTGGGCCGGACTTTCGCTAATCCATTTTTCCATACGTAAAAAGTTTAGCAATTTATCTTTGTCTTCTAAACTATTGGCTAAACTTTGTTGCTTTTGCACTTTCATCATTGGTTTCAACATATCAAAACCCTGATTTAAAAAATCACCGGGAATTAATCCATTGTAACCTTCCACCAATTTATCAAAATCCATGTCTTTACTCCAGCGGAATAATAAACCATCATTGGTATTGAAATCAATTGGCGTAACATGCGTTACTAAATTTTTTACTTTGTTTGGATACAGTGAAGAATAAATAACGCTAAGCGTTCCACCTTGACAAATACTTAAAATATTTACTTTATCAATGCGGTGTTTTTTGCGAATGAAATCAACACAATTATTGATGTAACCATTTACATAATCATCCATGCTGATATAACGGTCACCCTTTGTAGGATTACCCCAATCAATTAAATACACATCTAAGCCTGCTTCCAATAATTTTTTAATGTAGCTGCGGTCGGGTTGTAAATCCAGCATTTTATACGTGTTTACCAATGCGTAAACAACCAAAACGGGAGTTTTATAAGTAGCTTCTGTATCACGATTGTAGCGATACAGCGTTAATTTATCTTCTGAATAAACTGAAGTTTTAGGTGAAGAAGCAATATCAACTTCATCAATTTGCTTAAGGGTTTGGTAACTCTTAAACATTTTCTGGCTCATGTCGGCCATCTCTTTAAACATATTGTTTTCCATTGGGGCAGGTACTAATGAATTATGTATAAAATTAAGGATTTTTTCAATAGAAATTACGACAATTTAAGTCATCTACGAATACGAATCTTTACGAATTTACGAATCTAACCGCACATTTAAGGCATACAGATTCGTATATTCGTAAAGATTAGTATTCGTAGTTTAAGGTACCATTTCCATTGAGGAATCGGTTAAAAAGAATTCATGCCTTACTTTATCGATATAGACCTTATCAATCCCCCATTCGTCCCAAAAGAAAATACTTACGCTGTCGGAAGCAGTTATTTCTTTAG
>JAYTSW010000239.1:0-24050 GCA_043745425.1 Sphingobacteriaceae bacterium
GAAGAAATTAAAGATATTATAGCTTATGCTTTAAAAAGACATATTACAATAGTTCCAGAAATTGAAATGCCAGGACACTCATTGGCTGCTATTTCTGCATATCCGTGGGTATCATGTACAGGCAAACAGCAAGAAGTAGCAAAAGGCTGGGGCGTATTTGAAGATGTATATTGCACAAAAGATTCTACATTTCAATTTTTAGAAAATGTATTGGATGAGGTCATGGCTTTATTTCCAAGTAAATATATTCATATTGGTGGTGATGAAAGTCCTAAAACAAGATGGAAAGTTTGCCCGCATTGTCAATCACTTATTAAAAAAGAAAAATTAAAAGATGAACACGAATTACAAAGTTATTTCATTACCCGAATCGAAAAATTTGTAAACAGCAAGGGGAAACAAATTATTGGCTGGGATGAAATTTTAGAAGGCGGTCTCGCTCCCAACGCCGCAGTAATGAGCTGGCGCGGAACAGAAGGAGGTATTGCTGCGGCTAAACAAAAACACAATGTGGTAATGTGTCCGGGTAAACCTTGTTATTTCGACCATTACCAAAGCAGAGCTAAAAGCAAAGAACCTTTAGCTATTGGTGGATTTAATCCCGTAGACTCAATTTACAATTATGACCCAACACCAAAAAATTTAAATGAGCAGGAAGCAAAATATATTATGGGCGCCCAAGGAAATGTTTGGACAGAATATATTTTAAACGAAAAACAAGTAGAATACATGGCGGTGCCTCGAATGATTGCTTTAGCAGAAGTATTATGGACAAAGCCTGAAAATAAAAATTTAACTAACTTTATTATTCGCTTAAACAAAAATAAATTTATCTTAGATAAGTGGCAGATTAATTACGCTCAACATTTTATTACTAAAACCAAATAACATGGGAACAAGACGAAATTTTCTAAAAAAATCAGGCATACTTTCTGCTTTAGCTTTAACAGGATTACCAAAGCTTGGAAACGCTTTAGCCAGCGACAAAAAAATAATTTCAAAAGGTGAAATAAGAAAACCTGTTGTTATTTCTACATGGAATCATGGTTTAGCAGCGAATGAGGGGGCGTGGAAAATTTTATCATCAAACGGAACAGCACTAGACGCTGTAGAAAAAGGCGTGATGGTAACCGAAGATGATTTTACTAATTTAAGTGTTGGTCTTGGCGGATTGCCTGACAGAGATGGAAATGTAACTCTTGATGCCTGCATCATGGATGAAAAAGGAAGATGCGGCGGTGTTGCATTTTTACAAAGAATAAAACATCCTATTTCAGTTGCAAGAATGGTGATGGAAAAAACCCCTCACGTTTTAATTGTGGGAAGTGGTGCACAAAAATTTGCATCAGATAATGGATTCAAATTAGAATCAAAAAAATTATCTCCCGAAGCAGAAAAAGCATGGAAAGAATGGTTAAAGAAAAGCGAATACAAGCCTGTTGCCAATATTGAGAATCACGATACCATTGGAATGGTTGCGTTAGATGCGCACGGAAATTTATCTGGCTCTTGTACAACAAGCGGACTCGCTTATAAAATGAATGGCCGTGTTGGTGATTCCCCAATTATAGGTGCAGGTATGTATGTGGATAATGAAGTTGGCGCTGCTTGTGCAACAGGCGTTGGCGAGACCGTTTTGCGTATTTGTGGTTCGTATCTAGTAGTTGAATTAATGCGCCAGGGTTTCTCTCCAGAAGAGGCTTGTAAAAAAGCAGTTGATAGATTAGTTTCTAAAAACCCGAATTACAAAGATGTTCAGGTTGGTTTTTTAGCTTTGAATAAAAAAGGTGAACACGGTGCTTTTGCCTTGCAAAAAGGATTTAATTATGCCCTCAATGATAACACCGGAAATAAATTATTTGATGCGGATTATTTTTTAAAGTAAATGTTATTAGAAATTGCTTGTTTCAATTTACAATCGTGCCTTATAGCGCAGAAAGTCGGCGCGAACAGAGTTGAACTTTGTAAAAACTATTCAGTAGGCGGCATCACTCCTGATGAAAACACAATTACAGAGGCAAGAAAACAATTACACATCAATTTATTTGTGATTATTCGTCCGCGCGAAGGGAATTTTGTTTACACGGATTCTGAATTTGAACAAATGAAATCACAAATTATGTTTTGTAAAAAAACAAATTGTGAGGGTGTTGTTTTTGGAATTTTAACCAATCAAAATAAAATCGATGCGCCCCGATGCAAAGAACTTGCTGCATTAGCAAAACCAATGCAATGTACTTTTCACAGAGCCTTTGATGAAATTGAAAATACTGAACAAGCCTTAGAAGAAATTATAGAATGTGGATTTACAAGAATACTGACTTCAGGAAAAGGAAAAACAGCAATTGCAGGTGCTAAAAATATTGAGCATTTAATTCAGAAAGCGAAAGGGCGAATTACAATTATGCCGGGCGGCGGCATTCGTTCTTCCAATATTTCTGAACTTATTAAAACCAAAGCGACAGAATTTCATTCAGCTGCAATAATAAATTCAAATGAAACTGCCGACGAAACTGAAATAAAAAATATTCTATCTGCATTTTGAAAAAGGAAATTTTACATATTCTCTTGCTTTTCGTCTCAATTACTCTTTACAGCCAAAATAAAGGAATTGTTTTAAAAGCAAATTGGGAATTTCATAAAAAAGGTTCTGAAACATGGTCGCCCGCTTCAGTTCCCGGTAATGTGCATTCCGACTTAAAGATGAATGAACAAATTCCTGATCCTTTTTTTGCAGATAACGAACAAAAAGTGCAATGGGTTGAACATGAAGATTGGGAATACAAAACTGTTTTCATTTGCGATAAAAAAATGCTTTTACAAAGTAATATCGAATTAAAGTTTGAAGGTCTAGATACTTATGCTAAAGTTTATTTAAACGATAAACTTATTTTAGAAAGCGATAACATGTTTCGCTCTTGGTTGGTTAATATTAAGAAACAAGTTATTGAAGGAGAGAATAAGCTCTTAATAATTTTTGAATCAGCAGTAAAAAGAGGAAAAGCAGAAGCCACTAAATTACCTTATACTTTACCAGGAGACGAAAAAATATTTACACGCAAAGCGCAATATCAATACGGCTGGGATTGGGGTCCGCGTTTAGTAACCTGCGGCATTTGGAAACCTATTAAATTAATTACCTGGAACAAATTAAAAATCGAATCTATTTACGCTTATACTAAAGAAATAAAAGACTCAACCGCAACAATTGATTTTATCCTTGATATCAAATGTGAAACAGACGGCTATTACGCTATTCGATATAACTATACCGATAAAAAATTAACGCAAAGTCGCGTGCAAACCAAACTGGTGCATTTGAAACCTGGGACATCCACCAATACAATTACGATTAACATTCCCAAAGCAAAACTTTGGTGGTGCAATGGAATGAATAAGGGAGGAGTTTCTTTATATGCTGCGGGTTTTAAAATAACAAAAGATGATAGCTTAATTACCCAAGAAGGTGTAGAATTTGGAATACGCACTATAGAATTAATTCAAAATAAGGATTCGTTTGGTTCTTCTTTTTATTTTAAATTAAATGGTTTTCCCGTATTTATGAAAGGAGCTAATTATATACCACAAAACAGTTTTGTGCCAAGTGTTCAAAGAACAGAATACGGAAAATTAATAACGATGGCTAAAGAAGCAAATATGAATATGCTTCGTGTTTGGGGAGGTGGTGTTTATGGCGATGAAGAATTTTACAAGGATTGCGACAATGCAGGAATATTAATCTGGCAAGATTTTATGTTTGCTTGCGCGATGTATCCAGGAGATTCAAAATTTATAGAAAATGTTGGGATGGAGGTTAAAGAACAAGTTATACGACTACGAAATCATCCTTGCATAGCTTTATGGTGTGGCAATAACGAAATAGATGAAGGCTGGAAAAATTGGGGTTGGCAAAAACAATACAACTATTCATTCAATGATTCAGCTAAAATTTATGATAGCTATGTTTTCCTTTTTGAGCATCTTATTCCGGATATTTTAAAAACAAATTTTTTTGAAGCAAAAAATTATTGTCCCTCTTCTCCTTCCATTGGTTGGGGGCATAAAGAAAGCTTGCAACAAGGCGATTCGCATTATTGGGGAGTTTGGTGGGGCAATGAGCCCTTCGAGAATTATGAAAAAAAAGTTGGGCGGTTTATGAGCGAATATGGTTTTCAAAGTTTACCATCCTTGTCGACTTTCAAATTATTTTGTGATTCCGTTGATTTAAATCTGAATTCTGCTTCTGTAAAAAATCATCAGAAACATCCTAAAGGTTTTGAAACTATTACTGCATATATGGAACGGGACTATATTGTGCCGAAAGATTTTCAGAAATTTATTTATGTCTCGCAATTATTACAAGCAGAAGGGATGAAAACAGCAATAGAAGCTCATCGAAGAGCTAAACCTTATTGTATGGGAACTTTATTCTGGCAATTTAATGATTGCTGGCCTGCTATTTCCTGGAGCGCTGTTGATTTTTTTCATACGCCGAAAGCCTTTTATTATTCACTCTCCAATTTATACGACGACATTCTGCTCTCGGTAAAAAAAGAAACGAGTGATTATAAAATATACCTTGTTAACGATAAACAAATTTCAATTGAAGGAAAGTTAATCATTAGCGTTTTTGATTTTTCAGGAAAAGAAATATTTACAAAAAGCACTGATATAAAAATGAGCCCAAATTCAAGTGCTTCATATACATCATTAATGGAAAAAGAAATAAAAGGTCTAGTTAAAGAAAAAATGTATTTGCGGTGCCAGTTTATAAGCGCCGATCAAACAATCTATAAAAAGGTTTTATATTATTTCACGTCACCAAAAAATCTAAAACTGACAAACATTAAGCCTGAAATAAGTTACAATCCTTCTTTTGGAATCATTAAAATAAAAAGCACAAAACTGATTAAGAACCTGTATTTATCCTGTAACGAGGCTATTTTTACTAAAAATTATTTCGACCTTGAACCTAATGAAGAAGTAGAGATAAAATCTAAATCCATAATAAAAAGTGTTGAAGAAATTAAGTTTATGTCGCTTAACGATATAAATCAGTAAATTTGCTATTAAAGCTATGAAGATAAAAACCATTCCCTTTTTCTTAAGCGTATTGTTAGTTTTAGTTCAATTAAAAACTAATTCACAAACTAATTACACCCAATACGTAAATCCATTTATTGGAACAGGAGGACACGGCCATACGTTCCCAGGAGCAACTCTTCCGTTTGGAATGGTACAGTTAAGTCCTGATACAAGAATAGACGGTAGTTGGGATGGATGCGGTGGTTATCATTATAGCGATAGTATTATTTATGGCTTTTCTCACACCCATTTGAGCGGAACTGGTGTTAGTGATTATGGCGATGTATTAATTATGCCCATGTTGGGAACTCCAAGTATGAATAATAAAATTTATGCGTCCAAATTTTCTCACTTAAAAGAAAAAGCAAGTGCAGGGTTTTATGAAGTTGTATTGGAAGATGATAAAATAAAAGCAGAACTCACTACTACTCTAAGAACGGGAATTCACAGATACACATTTCCAAAAGGAGAAAAGGCTACTATTATTTTGGATTTATTACATCGCGACAAAACACTTTTAAGTGATGTTAAGATTATCGACAGTGTTACCGTTTCCGGAACAAGAGTGAGTGAGGCGTGGGCAAGAGAGCAACATGTTTATTTCGTCATTAAATTTTCGAAGTCATTTAAAAGAATAGAATATGCTCTAAACAAGAAACTGTTTTCTTCACTCGAAATAAATCAGAAAGCCGAGGGTGCATGTTTAGAATTTGATATTAAAGACGAGAAACCATTAATTGTAAAAGTTGCTATTTCCGGAGTTGGTGTTAATGGCGCTTTGTTGAACATGAATACTGAAGCCTCACACTGGGACTTTGAAAAATATAAAAAAGATGCCGAACAAATCTGGAATAAAGAATTATCTAAAATTGAAGTGCAAAGCACTGATAAAGATAAACTGGCTATTTTTTATACTGCTCTTTATCATTGTATGATTCATCCTAGCACTAATATGGATGTTGATAATAGTTATCGTGGTCGCGATAATCAGATTCATATTGCAAAAGGGTTTACGTATTATACTGTGTTTTCATTATGGGATACCTTTAGAGGATTACATCCTTTATTCAGTATTATTGATCGCAAGCGTACTAGTGATTTTATAAATACATTTTTATATCAATATAGAGAAGGAAAACGATTGCCGATTTGGGAACTTTCATCAAACGAAACCGAATGCATGATTGGTTATCATTCTGTTTCAGTAATTGCAGATGCTCTAACCAAAAATATTTTTGGGTATGATAGCCTTGCCATTTACGACGCCATGAAAGCCGCGGCAAATTACACAGGTTATGGCGCACCAACTTATGCTAAACAAGGTTATTTACAAATCGATGATGAACACGAGAGTGTTTCGAAAACTTTAGAATACGCTTACGACGACTGGTGTATTGCACAAGTGGCAGACCGATTAGGGAATGAGAAAGATTACATTTACTACATTAAAAGAGCGCAGTCATACAAAAATCTCTTCGATCCATCAACAGGTTTTATGCGTCCGCGAAAAAATGGTAATTGGTTAAGTCCGTTTGATCCAAGCGAAGTAAATAACCATTTTACAGAGGCGAATAGTTGGCAATATTCCTTTTTTGCACCACATGATATTTATGGTTTAATAAAATTGCAGGGTGGCGAAAATGGTTTTGAGAAAAAATTGGATGAATTATTTAGTACAGAAAGCAAAACTACAGGTAGAGAACAAGCTGATATTACAGGGTTAATAGGGCAATACGCTCACGGCAATGAGCCTAGTCACCACATGGCTTATTTATACAATTACGTTGGGAAACCGCAGAAAACAATTCAGAAAACACATCAAATCTTAAATCAGTTTTATAAAAATTCTCCTGATGGTTTGATTGGTAATGAAGATTGCGGACAAATGAGCGCGTGGTACGTTTTAAGTTCCATCGGAATGTATCAAGTTTGTCCAGGCCATCCCGAATACGCATTAAGCGCACCAATTTTTGAAAAAATAAAAATTCATTTGGAGAATGGAAAAATATTTGAAATAGAATCGCCGAAAACAAATTTAGGAAATGAAACTTCAGAAGTGACAAGCGTAATTTTAAATTCAAAAAGCAATGTGCGTTCGTTTATTACCTACGATCAGATATTTAAAGGAGGTAAATTAGTTTATAGTTTCATTCCTAAAAAAGGGGCGAATAATTATGGGCAAAATAAATTTATGCGTCCTCAAACGGGAATTGCAGAATATTTAATAGTGCCCGTGCCAATCATTAAAAGTGAATCACGTTCATTTAAAGAAAAACAAACGATTAGTTTAGAAGGGCGGAAAGGAGATACCATTCTGTATACAATTAACGGAGGCATTCCGACAAAAAAATCAAAACTATATTCCAAACCCTTTACCATTGAAAGCACTTGTACAATTACTGCAAGAGTTTTTTCAGTTGGAGATAGTAGTAAAACAATAATTGGTCAGTTTTTTAAAGCTCCTAATAATTATAAAATAAAACTAAACTCTCAATACAATAAGCAATACACTGCAGGTGGAGATGACGGAATTATTGACGGTGTTTATGGAGAAACCAATTGGAGAAAAGGTGAATGGCAGGGATACCAATCCCAGGATTTCAATTGTGTGATTGATATGGGAGCGCCAAAATCGATTAACAGTATTAGCAGTAATTACCTGCAGGATACAAGATCATGGATTGTATTTCCTTCTGTAGTTGAATATTATTCTTCGGTGGATGGAATAACATTTACGCCCTGGGCAAGATTGGTGAACCCGATTCAAGCAAATGATTATGAAGTACAATTAAAAAAGTTTGATTTTAAATTTGAGAAGCCCACCAAAGCCCGTTACGTAAAAGTTGTTGCTAAGAATTTCGGTAAGCTCCCCGATTGGCACCAAGGTGCAGGTGGCGATGCCTTTATTTTTATTGATGAAATTGAAATAAAATAAGGTATTAATCGCTATCTTTGAGTTTCTGATTTTATGAAACAACTACTCTATACTTTTTTATTTCTTTTAGCAATAAATTTTAATAGCTGTACTGCTTTCAAAAAAAATATTTCAAAACCCGTTACAATCGCCCTACCCGATACTTTGTTCAATGCAGCAATAAGTTCAACTGCGCAATATACTAAGTACACAACAACAATAACATCGCAACAAGCAGTTAGTGCTTTTTTGAAAGGATTTATTTTTGAAGCCAAAAACACACCAAACGTAACTCTGCTGTTTGGAACTGACAAAGCAGATTATGTTTTAAGATTAAAATATTTAAAAATTGAAGAAAGCAGCAAGACAGAAAAAATAAATGATACAAAATCCCCCTACAATGGCATGGAAGCCTTGCTTAATGTAGTGAGCGTTACAGGTGAATTTGAAATTACTGAAACTCGAAATCCAACAAAAAAATTAAATCCGTGCTCAAACAATAAACAACGTTCGGAAAGCGAAACTTCGAATAGAAATTTAGATGATTTAATTACGGGCGCAAATAAAGATCACACTAAATATCATACAAAAACCTTATCAGATAACATTGCAACGAGTTTAAGTGAAGACGTAGGCCGAAGAATTTGGGTTCCGATTACAAGACGAATAGCAAATCAAAAAGATTAATGAGTAACTCTTTAAAATATTGCAACAGCTTAAATTCTTATTCGCGTTTCTTAACTCGCGAAGTAAAAATTGGAGATTTACTAATGGGAGCACATCATCCCATCCGTATTCAAAGTATGACCACAACGGATACTATGAATACAAAAGCCACCGTTGAACAAAGTATACGAATGATTGAAGCTGGTTGCGAAATTGTGCGTATCACCGCTCCAAGCTTAAACGAAGCAAAAAATTTAGAGCTAATTAAAAAAGAATTAAAAGCAAGAGGATACAATACGCCTATATGCGCTGATATACATTTTACGCCTAACGCTGCCGAATGGGCTGCAAAGGTTGTAGAAAAAGTTCGGGTTAATCCAGGAAATTACGCCGACAAGAAAAAATTTGAGAATATTGATTATACGGATGCGTCTTACGAAGCAGAACTAGAAAGAATAAGAACGCGTTTTACTCCTCTCGTAAAAATTTGCAAAGAATACGGATCAGCTATGCGTATTGGAACTAATCATGGTTCACTTAGTGATAGAATTTTAAGCAGATATGGCGATACACCGTTAGGAATGGTTGAAAGTGCTTTTGAATTTTTACGCATTTGTGAGGAACACAATTATCACAACATTGTAATTTCGATGAAGGCCAGTAACACGCAGGTTATGGTACAAGCATACCGACTGTTAGTTGCAAAAATGATGGAAAGCAATCGTAATTATCCATTGCATTTAGGTGTAACAGAAGCCGGCGATGGCGAAGACGGAAGAATTAAATCAGCCGTTGGTATTGGAACATTATTGGAAGATGGATTAGGAGATACCATTCGTGTTTCATTAACTGAAGAGCCTGAATTTGAAATGCCTGTTGCAAAAATGCTTGCTGATAGATATTCAAATCGTAAAAATCACAAAGCAATTCCCGATATAAAAAACGAATTACCCTATAATCCATTTGAATATTCGAGAAGAAAAACACACGAAATAATAAATCTTGGCAATCATCATGTGCCGCGGGTAATTGCAGATTATTCGATGAAAAATGGAATTACTCCCGCTTCTTTATTCGGCGTTGGGTATATGTATTCGGTTCCAACGGATAAATGGAATATTTCAGATATGGCTGTTGATTATCTTTATTTAGGAGATAATATTATTGATTTTGAAATTCCCGGGACTTTAGGCTTAATTTATAATTCAGAAAACTGGAAACATCATAAAGATAAAGACAGAACCTATCCTCTATTCTGTGAAGAAGAATATTTCAGAGCCGAAGAAAAATCACGTGAATTAAATTTCGTAGCTGTTGATATTAATTCTTTGACTGAAACTTATATTCAAAAAATTAATAAAGAAAAAAATGTTGTTTTAATTTTAGATACATTTAACGAACACGCCATGCCTGAACTGCGTCGCATGGTAATTGAATTAGAATTAAAAAAATGTAAAGCTCCAATAATTATAAAACGTAATTACACCAACTTAAGTGAATCGCAGTTTCAATTATACAGCGCAACAGATATTGGAGGTTTATTATTAGATGGTTTTGGAGACGGTATTTGGATTAAACAAAAAGATTGCGTTTCAGTTCAAATTTGTAATTCAACAGCATTCGGTATTTTACAAGCTACACGAACAAGAATCAGTAAAACCGAATATATTTCATGCCCAAGTTGTGGACGAACTTTATTTGATTTACAGGAAACCACGCAAAAAATACGTGAACGCACCCATCATTTAAAAGGCTTAAAAATTGGCATTATGGGTTGCATCGTAAATGGTCCCGGCGAAATGGCGGATGCTGATTATGGTTATGTTGGAACTGGTCCAGGAAAAATTTCCCTTTATAAAGGCAAAGAAGTGGTGAAGAAAAATGTAACCAGCGAAACCGCTGTCGATGAATTAATAAGACTCATCAAAGAAAACGGCGATTGGGTAGAGAAACTCTGATTTTCATCATTTTTAGCTCTTTTCACCCCTAAAACAAGGGCTTGTTTTAACCCTCATTTTCCCTTAAATTTGTTACATTGTAATCCCTCACGGGATATATTGTATACGAGTTTTTAAAAGCTATGGAAAACAAGAATTTTGAAGACGTTTTTGAGGCCAAATTGGCTAAAAACGAAATGGTAGAACCAAAAGATTGGATGCCGGAAAATTACCGCAAACATTTAATCCGTCAAATATCTCAGCACGCCCACTCCGAAGTAGTTGGTATGTTGCCCGAAGGCAATTGGATTACCCGTGCCCCAAGTTTACGCGCTAAAAAAGTGTTGTTAGCGAAAGTACAAGACGAAGGCGGACACGGATTATATTTATACACCGCAGCTGAAACATTAGGAATAAGTCGTGATGAATTATTAAATGCATTACATACAGGAAAAGCAAAATACTCTTCAATATTTAATTACCCTACTTTAACATGGGCTGATATCGGGGCAATTGGCTGGTTAGTGGATGGCGCAGCCATTATGAATCAGGTGATGTTGCAACGTACATCTTACGGTCCGTACGCAAGGGCAATGGTGAGAATTTGCAAAGAAGAAAGTTTTCATCAACGTCAGGGTTATGAAATCATGACGCATTTATCATTCGGAACCAAAGAACAAAAGGAAATGGCACAAGACGCTTTAAACCGTTGGTGGTTTCCTACTCTAATGATGTTTGGTCCTCCGGATGCTGAATCACCTAACAGCGAAAACGCAATTAAGTGGAGAATTAAGAGAGAAACTAACGATCAATTACGTCAGCGTTTCGTTAATCAAACAGTTTCACAAATTGAATATTTAGGATTAACTCTTCCTGATAAAGGCTTAGTGTGGAATGAAACTAAAAAAGGTTACGATTACAGCGAACCAAATTGGGTGGAATTTAAAAATGTAATCAGTGGTAACGGACCTTGTAACAAAGAACGTTTAGCGGCTCGAAATTTGTCTCACAAAAATGGAGAATGGGTTCGTGCAGCAGCAATGGCTTATGCAAAAAAACATACTGAACCGTTTATGGCAGCGTAAAAAAATGTTGGATGTTGAATTTTAGATTTAAAAATTATTAAAATACAGAACTAATAAAATGAGTGATTCACAAGGACCAATTTGGGAAGTGTTTGTACAAAAAAAAGCAGGGCAGCCTTTCGTGCATTGCGGGAGCCTACATGCATTTGACAGAGAAATGGCGTTACAAAACGCACGCGATTTATATACTCGTCGTAATGAAGGCATGGCACTTTGGGTCGTACCATCGGCAGCAATTACGTCGAGCAGCCCAGAAGATATTGGTTCGTTTTTTGAGCCAGCTGATGATAAAGTTTATCGTCACCCCACATTTTATCAAATTCCCGATGCAATCGGACATATGTAATTTAACAAAGACTAAAGGGACGATTTGACTTAAGGGATAAAAGAGATAATTAAAATGACAACACAAGAATTACTTTTTAAATATACATTACGTTTAGCAGATAATGCGTTGGTTCTCGGGCAACGATTAAGTGAGTGGACTGGTCATGGTCCTTTTTTAGAAGAAGATTTAGCGTTAACTAATATTGCATTGGATACTTTCGGTACCGCAACATCTTTATTAGAATATGCTGCGCAAGTTGAAAACAATGGAAGAGATGCTGATGCTATTGCTTACAGAAGAAACGAAAGAGAATTCACAAACATTCTTTTAGTGGAGCAGGCCAATGGTGATTATGCAAAAACTATTTTACGTCAGAGTTTTATTGATGCTTACAATATTTTATTATACACCGAGCTTTCAAAAAGCAAAGACGAAACTTTAGCGGGTATTTCGCAAAAAGCAATTAAAGAAGTGCGTTATCATTTCCGCCATACTTCATCGTGGGTCATTCGTTTTGGCGACGGCACTGAAGAGAGTCATAATAAAATTCAAGGCGCACTAAATGAATTATGGCGTTTTACTGGGGAATTATTTGAAGCGGATGAAGTTGAAGAAACGTTGATAAAACAAGGGATTGCTGTTGACACAAAAGCATTTTATGCGAAGTGGGAAAAACAGATGGACGAATTGTTTACAAAAGCAACTCTTAAAAAACCGGAAACCTCATTTATGCAAACTGGTGGCAGAAAAGGATTACATACTGAACACTTGGGTTATATGCTTTCTGAAATGCAAACTTTGCCTCGCATGTTGCCTGATGCGAAGTGGTAAAACCTCTGCAGCTTTGCGTCTCTGCGTGAGATAAATTAATATGAGTTTTAAAGAAAGCTGGAAAAAATATTCTCCTTATTTCGTTGATATTTGGCAATACCTCGTCATAATAGTGATTATGATTATTGCTGCCCTTTGGATTTTATAATTTGTTAAGAATGTCAAACCTTTTTTTAAAAACATTTTTTTTTCTTTGCTTCATTGCACTTTTCTTCACTGTAAAAGCTGATTTTAAATCCGACACTGCCGCAATTAATAAACAATTAAAATTCAACGACAAGATACTTGAAAGAAATACAGATTCAGCACATGCATTTATAGAGTCTGTTCGCGCCGCTTCCTTTAAAATGAAATACGCATTCGGTTGCGCAAAATCGGACGCACAAATGATGCGTTACTTTACACTGAAGGGGAAAAATGATTCTGCCATTGTTTATATTACAGAGGGAATTAAGTTCGCCAGAATAAGCAAGGACACCGCCATGATCATCAATATGTATTTGATTTCAGGTCGTGCGTATAGTTCAATAACACAATACGATAAAGCTCTAGAGTTTTGTTTAGCCGCGCAACGTTTTGCTGATGGCTTAAGAAGCAAAAAATTCAAAATAAAAATTGCACACGATTTAGGTTATATCTATAGTAACATGGATTTACATCCTAAAGCTATTACCTATTATAAAGAGGGACTTAAAATTAGTCAGGAAGAAAAAGACACTTTTAATTTCGCTAACATTTCAGCGCGACTCGCCGGAGAATTTGATTTAATAAAGCGGTTTGATTCAGCAATGCATTACAATTTACAATCACTTAAATATTTTACACTTATTCATCATAAACGTGGTATTGGTGTTAGCTTGGTGAATCTCGCTTCTAATTACAAGGGATTGAAGATGTACGACAAAGCCATTCAAACTACTTTAGAAGCTATAAAAATACGAACGGAGTTAGGCGATAGCTACGCCATTACCATTTTGAAAAATACACTTGCTGCTTGTTACGTAAAGAAAAAAGAATATCAGAAAGCATTAACTGTAGCTTTAGAAGGAGAAGGGTTGTGCAAACAACAAAACGATTTGGTTCTTAGTATTGATAATTACAGCCAGCTTTACATTATTTACTATTATCTCGATGATTATAAAAAAGCATTTAACTACGCTTATAAATTCATCAATTTAAAAGATTCCATTTACCAAACAACAAATTTAGCTTCCTTAACCGAATTACAAACCAAATACGAAACCGATAAAAAAGAAAAAGAAATTCAATTACTACAATTAGAAAGAAAAAATGCGGAAGCGAAAAGTGAGGCGGACAGTATTCGTCGTAATCTTACGCTCCTCTCCGTTTCTATTATTGCTGTTTTAATTGGGATATTTTCGATTGTGCTATATAGAAGATTTAAAGAATCAAATTTGCAAAAAACAATAATTGAAAAACAAAAACAATTGGTTGATTTTAAGAATAAAGAAATCATTGATAGTATTAATTATGCGCAGACTATTCAGGAAGCACTTATTCCTTCAGAAGCTGAATTAATAAAAAATACAGGAAACGCTTTTGTTATTTTTAAACCAAAAGATATTGTGAGTGGTGATTTCTATTGGCAATCCACTACAAAGGATTATTTCTTTTTAGCTGTGGCCGATTGTACTGGTCACGGCGTGCCAGGTGCTTTTATGAGTATGATGGGCATTTCCTTCCTAAATGAAATTGTAAACGAAAAAGAAATTTTTAATACCAATGAAATTTTAACCACTCTACGTGAAAGGGTTATCAATAGTTTGAACAAAGCTGAAGGTAAAGATAAACGCGATGGCATGGACATGGTTGTTTTGCGATTCGACTTTAAAAAGAATGAGGTGATGTTTAGCGGTGCTAACAATTCCATTTATCATCTTTCAAATAATATTTTAAATGAAATTAAGGGCGATAAAATTCCAGTAGGGCTATATCATGACGAATTAAAACCATATTCGTTCGAGAAATTTAAAATAAGTAAACACGACCGGATTTTTGCAACCACAGATGGTTTACCGGATCAATTTGGGGGAATTAAGGGGAAAAAATTCATGTACAAGAAATTTGAAACACTATTAACAGAGAGTTCAAATGGTAATATCGCTTCACTAAAACAAAAATTAAATTCAGAATTTGAAAATTGGAAAGGTAATAACGAGCAAATCGATGACGTAACAGTAGTAGGAATTGAAATATAGAAATGAAATCGAAAGACGAAATACTAAAACTAATATCCGTTATTCCCGACCCGGAAATTCCTGTAATTACTATTGCTGAATTAGGCGTGATACGTGATGTTATTATTGATGGTGAAAATGTAGAGGTGAAAATTACACCAACGTATAGTGGTTGTCCAGCTATGAAACAAATGGAAGATGACATCCGTTCTACTCTTCTTCAAAACGGAATTACCAATCTTAAAGTAACGTTGGTTTATTCTCCGGCATGGACTACAGATTGGATACCTGAAGAAGCAAGAGAAAAATTAAGGGTTTACGGCATTGCCCCTCCGGAAAAAACGACTGAAGACAAAAGCTGGTTAACCGGAAAAAGTAAAATTATTTTATGTCCCCGTTGCAAATCAAAAAACACAAAATTAATTTCTCAGTTCGGAAGTACGGCTTGTAAAGCGCTTTATCAATGTCAGGATTGTTTAGAACCTTTTGATTACTTTAAGTGTATTTAACCCGTAGGATTGAAAATCCAACTGGTTCTGATTATTTTATCACAACAATTTTTTGTCGTGAGAATTTATTTCCAACAAAATAAATTCCGTTTTGCAGATCATTTATTTTTATAGAATAATTATTTTGCACATTCAATATTTTTGTGTTGATCAATTGTCCTAATTCATTAGTAATAAAAATTGTTTCTTCTTTTGTTCCTTTAATTTCAAATTCACCGGAGTTTGGATTTGGGAATATTTTGAAAAGATCATTTTCTTCTAATAATTCTTTTATGCCAACACAAGCGGAAACATTTTGCAGAAAAATACCACCTTTAGGACATCCATTCGTGTAAACTGAATCGGCTTGGATATAAAATGTAGTTGAAGCGGTTCCTGTTACAACCGCAACAGTTGCGGAATTTAACGTGTTTGAATAATAATTCCACAGGTCATCCCAAACAGTCAAATTACTATTGTTTCCTGAAATAGTTAATATTACAGTATCACCGGGACACGCTAAACTATGATCTGAGGTAGCTGTTAAAACCAATTGTTGTGTTAAAACATTTATTGTAATGAATGCAGAATCAAGACACCCTAACGAATCTCCAATAACACTATATGTCGCTGTAGTCGGTGTAGGATAAACAACATTCCAATCAGCATTTATTCCATTACTCCATGTATAAGTGTTGGCGCCATAACACGTCAAATAAACATTATCATACAAACAAATTGTTGTATTATTCGACTTAATACTAACGGTGGGATCGATAACTGTCATATTCATTGAAGCGGTGTTTGTACATCCAAGGGAATTTGTATAAGAATAAGTAATTTGTTTTATACCAGGACCTGAAGAATTTGAATTAAAATTATTTCCAGACACTCCACTTCCACTAAATATCCCCCCACTAGGATTTGCATTTAAGGTAATCTGATTCCCCATACAAATCGAATTACTACTTACAATAGAAACAACGGGTTGATTAATAGTTAAACTCAATGTTGAACTCTGAGTTGAGCATCCATTAGGATTAGGTAAAGTATAAAACACCGTATAAGTTCCGGGAGAAAGTGCAGCTGATTTAAATTTGTTTCCTACAACTCCAGGTCCTGAAAAGATTCCTCCCGGCGGATTTGCAGTCACGGCAATACTATCACCTTTACATATTGCAGATGGTGCAGTTGTTATTGTAGAAGTTGGTGGTGCAGCAGTATAAGTTCCGCAGGTATAAGCAAAGTCTATTACTTTTCCCGGAAAATTAGAATTCATTTGGATCCAACCATAAATTGTATCATTTGATGGTAATATTTTACGAAATCCCGCATAAAATGAATTTATCCATTGTCCGCTTAAGTAGGTAAATGAAACAGGTATACTGTAATAGTAATATATTACCTCATGCCGTTTATAACTAGGGCCAGTCAAACTAATTGTAGGAGTTAAAGGCCTCCAGTCCCATCCCGCACTAAATGGTGTTCCGGGTATTAAATTCTTAATTACAGAATCGCCAGGACAACATCCATTGGACGGCGTAAATACTGACTCTACACCATTTGAAGATGTCAAATATATTGCTTCAGTCCTTGGTTTACTCGCGGTTGCGCCACTTCCCATGTAGCAATAACTATTCACTGTTATATCTGGAACAAGATCGCCATCTATATCAATAGGAAACGACTCTTTAACAGAAATGTTTGTCGCAAATGCGTTACATACAACTGCAAATGTTTTATTCACCAAATTATAATTACAGCAGGTGCTGCCAACCGTAAATGTTTGGGCATTAAATCCGTAACAGAAGAAATAAAAAACAGATATGAAAAACAGTTTTTTCATTATTGATAAAATTACAAAATTTAAGGTTAAAAAACAACTAGACCTTCCTCTTCGGATTATCCACCAAAAAAGCTTTCCATCCGGTGTAAGATTTACCGCCCGCTTTTAAATTACTGTTCTGAAAAAAATGACACATCGCCGCGCCTAATGCATCGGTTGCATCTAAGTGTGATGGCACTTGTTTAAATTTTAATAATTGTTGTAACATAGCCGCAACTTGTTCTTTACTGGCATTACCATTTCCGGTAATACTCATTTTTATTTTTTTTGGAGAGTATTCTGTAATAGGAATATTTTTACTTAAGGCCGCGGCAATAGCTACGCCTTGAGCTCTTCCTAATTTCAACATACTCTGTACATTCTTTCCAAAAAAAGGCGCTTCAATGGCTAATTCATCAGGTTTATATTCTTCAATAATAGCAATAGTTCTTTCAAATATTTTTTTCAAACGATCAGCGTGATCTTCAAATTTATCAAGCTTAATTATTCCTGTAGACAATAGTTCAGGTGTTGTACCTTTAATATGAATAAGGCCATAGCCCATAATAATAGTGCCGGGATCAATACCTAATATAATTCTGTCGGTGGCCATTTGCTAATTATAACGTAAATTTAGGCGAATAAATCGTCACTTGTTAAGCAGCTATAAAAACATAATAACATGGGTAGTTAAAATCCTTATCGGATTAGGGAGCTTCGCTATTATTTACTGGCGACTAAAAGACGATTTAACAACGGAAAATTTATCTGCCTTACAAAACTCTTTTCTACTGCCTACCGCCTACTGCTTTTTGGTTATCTGCCTTCTGTTAGTTCCTATAAATTGGGGCATTGAAAGCTACAAATGGAAACTCATTACACGTCCAATAGAAAATATCTCTTTTACAACTGCCATGAAATCGGTTTACTCAGGATTATGTGTAGGAAATTTAGCGCCTGGAAGAGCCACAGAGTTTGTTGCAAAAGTTTTATTCTTTAAACCAGATAATCGTCCTACCATTACACTTTTGCATTTCGTAAATGGCATGTTTCAATTATCAATAACTATTGTGTTAGGATTAATTGCTCTCATTTTTAAGTTTGATACAGGTAATGGATTAAGCTCCACTCAGTTTTTATTAATTGGCATTTTCTGTATTTTATTATTGGCATTTTTCACGTTGTTTGTTTTTAAATTCAATGCTCTTCAAAAATGGATTTTTAGTCTGTTTAAAAAATCCTTGGCGGCAAAAAGTTTATCCTACACTTTTTCAAAAAATTCAATTGTAACATTATTTGCGCTATGTATCATTCGTTATTTGGTTTTTGCAACGCAATTTATTTTTACTTTAAAGTTATTTTATTCAGGGCCACTTAACTCAGTTGTACTTGCATCGGTTTGTGTTTATTTTTTGCTGACTACCATTTTACCAATGATAAGTTTTATTGAACCTGCCATTCGGGCCGCCATCGCAGTGTTAGTGTTTAGCGGAATGGGGATGAGCGAAGTATCGTTAGTAATAACAGCTGTTTTAGTTTGGTTAATCAATATTGCATTGCCTAGTGTTATTGGTTATATTATTATTGTGAAAGAAAAATTTGAATTTAGTCTGTTTAAAAAATGATGTTCATTATTAAAATAATTTCGTTGTTAAGTTTATTGTTTTACCTCGCGTATTTAATTCGTGGTGCAATAGGCTTTTCTAAAACAAAATTATTTGTTCCTAACTCCAATGAAACCAACAAAACAAAAACCTGCATCATCATTTGCGCGCTCAACGAAGAAAACACCATTGAAAAATGTTTACACTCTATTTTCAATCAAGATTTTGATAAAGAGCTTTTAGAACTAATTTTAGTTAACGACGGCTCAACAGATAACACAAAAGCTATTGCCGAAAAATTGTTTGCTGAATACAAAAGCAAATTCCAAATCATAAACAACAGCGAAAGCGTTGGCAAGAAAAAAAGCATTACCACCGCTATTGAAATTTGTAACAGCGATTTAATTATTTGTCGCGATGCTGATACCTATACTGAAAATACCGCTTGGTTAAAGACAATTGTTTCGTTTTATGAAACTTCAGGAAAAGAATTTATTATTGCGCCATTAGAAATAGAAAATAAAAATGGGTTATTAAATCAATTGCAATTTTTTGAAAATTCAGCACTTTCAATTGTTACCGGAGGTTATGCTTATTACCAAACAGCTTTTTTATGCAACGGCGCTAATCTCGCCTTCACTAAAAAAATATTTGAAAAAGTTGGCGGCTACAAAAGCCACATCGGTTTAAATTCAGGTGATGATGTTTTGTTTTTGGAAGACGTTAAAAAAATAAATCCGCAAACAGTCGCTTATTTAAAAAATACAAACGCCGCAGCTGTCACTTATCCCATAAAAAACTTTCAAAAATTACTACAACAAAAGGCGCGCTGGGCCTCAAAATTTGACAGAAATCCCAATAAAATCAACGCTTTTCTGGGTATAATCGTGTTTTTAGTACACCTATTTAGCCTGTTTTATCTTATAAAACCAATATTTGCACATCATATTCCTTTATTTGGTATAATTTTCATTTTTTTGAGGGTTTTAATTGACTTTTTGTTATTATTTTTAGCCTCACGTTATTATAACAAGCCCGTAAAATGGCTCTGGTTTTTACCACTGAGTGTTTTTTATAGTTTCTACGTTATTTTAACTACTTTGTTAAGCTTAGCTATTAAACCAAACCGAAAATAAAGGTGTTTACTAAAAAGAAAAGTTTGTCCGAATTTGAATCTGAATCGCTCTCTAAGCAAACTTGGAGACGCTTTAAGAAAGACGGCTTGGCTATGACTGGTTTAATTATCATCGCGTTCGCCACTCTCATTTCCATTTTAGGTTATACTATCACACCCGACTCTACTCCTTTCGCTAACGATCAAAAACCAGAGTTACACATTAAAGAGCCTGGCTTTAACATTAACATGTTGTTGATGCGCAGAAACGAAATGCTGCAATCGGAAAATATTTTTATTAGAATGTTTATCGGCGCTAACGGAAAATTTACAACCGTTCCCCTTTACGAATATAAATTTGATGGTCCGAATATTGTTGTAGAGGCCTATACCGGCAACATCCCTAACAACGGTGACAAAGAAATTTATAATTTAGCCGATGTGGTTTACGATGTAAATCCGAATACAAAAGTAAAATATGATGAGGCTGCACAAACTTTAGAATTTTATGTTATCAGCACAGGCGAGAAAATGACAAAAACTGTTGCTGAATTACAACAAACCATTAAAGAAGAAAATATAAAATCAAAAACATTTTTATTAGGCACCGATTTAGCAGGGCGTGATTTATTAAGTCGCTTAATGATTGGCACGCGCATCTCATTAACTGTTGGATTTATTTCTGTTATCATCTCCATTTTCATCGGTATTATTTTAGGCGCTATTGCAGGGTATTATCGCGGTAAAGTTGATGATGTAATTATGTGGGTGATTAATGTTGTGTGGTCGATCCCCACTTTGTTATTAGTAATTGCCATTACTTTAGTTTTAGGAAAAGGCATTTTTCAGGTATTTATTGCTGTGGGATTAACTATGTGGGTTGACATTGCACGTATTGTTCGCGGACAAATTTTAAGTATTCGCGAAAAAGAATTTGTAGAAGCTGGTCGCGCTTTAGGTTATAAAAATTTCAGAATTATTTTCAAACATATTTTACCGAATGTAATGGGACCGGTAATTGTAATTGCTGCATCAAACTTTGCGAGCGCCATTTTAACTGAAGCGGGCTTAAGCTTTTTAGGAATTGGTGCGCAACCTCCTACTCCATCTTGGGGAGAAATGATTAATGCGCATCGTGGATACGTTTTAGTTGATAAAGCTTACTTAGCTTTTATTCCCGGTGTTGCTATTATGTTTTTAGTATTGGCCTTTATGTTGGTTGGTAACGGCCTTCGCGATTCGTTAGATTCCCGCTCTCTCGACTCTAAACCTATAATGGGAAGTTAAATTTCAACTATTAATATTCTAAACCAAAACATGAAAAAAACATTTACTGTCCTAGCACTGATTTCTCTAATTATTTCGAACTCTAAACTTTCAGCACAAACTTTTCAATTAGGAACTATAGTTGCCGATGCCGGCTTAGGTTTTGGTTTATATGGCATAAGAGCTTATTCACCTATCAATAATCAAGAGCATGTGGGCATTGCCGGTGTTGGTACTTTACCTTGTGTTGATGCGGAATTTGGCTTATTACGTTTTATTGGCGTCGGTGTTCATTACCGAAGAGGAACATATGGCTCGTACTCGAATGGAAAAATACGTGGGACCGACATTTGCGCAATGGTTAATATACATTTAGCAAACAAAAAAGATAAGTTTGATTTATTTATTGGTGGCGGTTACGGCATAAGCAGTATGAAAACGCCTTCAGATTTAACTGAAAGTCTTGTTGCAAAGGGTGGCATTTTTAGAGTTCAAGTTGTGCCACATTTATACTTTGGAAAACATATTGGTATGTTTTTTCGTGTAGCTTATAACAAACATTTATTAAGCAATAACCTAACTATTACCGAAAGCAGCGGAAAAGTTTGGACACAAGCTGATGGCGCAACCTGGAATATGGGCGGACCTGAGTTTAATTTAGGTGTTACTTTTAAAATTGACGTGCTAAAGAAGAGCGAGTAGTAAACGCTTACACCATTTTTAATTTACGAATTACTCATCGATAAGCTTAGAGCCCCAGCTACGGTTTTTTACTTTGTAAAAGAACTATGCTAATAGCTATCTAGATTTCAGCATCCCTCAGCCAAACGTACTATAAAATTATCCCAGAGGGATAAAACATTTGTAAAAACTAACACCAAAACAACCTACGACCTCAGCGGGGTCGAACATAATAACACGCACTTTTTTTACAAACCTTTGATGCCCTCAGCATCAGCTTGCTTTTGAACTCGCGTTTTCGTAGCTTAGACTATCAATGAAAAAGAAGTTTTTTATACTTGCATTAATTTTTGTTACTGGACTTTTAATTAATTCTTGCAAAAAATATCCGGAAGATAAATTCATTTCCTTTACCACAGTAAAAATGAGACTTGAAGGCGAGTGGCAATTGGAAAGGATAGAAATAAATGATGAAAATGTTGGATATAAATATAGTGATAGCCTAACCCCCTTAAGTTTTAAAGATTTTAAATTTTGGTTTATATTTGATTATACTCTTGAGACTCCTGTTGGCTATAAAAAAGAAACAACAGATTTGTTATTAATAAATAAAACTTCCAAAAATCGTGATGATGCCGTTAACGATGCCGAAGTATCTGGTTTAGGTTTCACTATTTATCCAAAAAAAGAAAAAGAATTAGGAATTGGTGGATCTAAAAAATTATTTTCCATTAATGATTCTAATGCATATAGGGTCTTAAAAAACCTTCTATTTAATTATTGGGAAATAAAATCTTTGCATAATAAAAATCTTATTTTAGAGAAAACAAAAAATGGTATTAAACGAAGACTTTATCTAAAAAAGAATAGGAATAAATGAAAAAAGTAGGATGAGATACTAATTAAGAAATCACTCAAACAACGACATCGATTTTCCTGTTGTTGGTCCTTGAATATTTTTTCCGAGAATTATTAAATCACGTTTGATGCCATCCATGTCGGCCACTTTTGGTAAGTGTGCCCATTTTTCGAAACCGTAATTGTAAAATAATTTCAAGCTCGGTTCATTGTGTCCAAAAATAAATCCTAATAAATTATTTATTCGTAAAGCTGGCGCTACTTCAATTGCTTTTTTTAAACTTGCTTTCCCTATTCCTAGTCCACGGTATTTTCTATCAATATAAATGCTTACTTCAACAGTTCCATCATAAGCTGGTCTTCCGTAAAACGAATTAAAGCTCATCCAACCCGTATACTCTCCTTTATATTCAATTAACCAAAGCGGACGTTTATTATTACTGTGCGCATTGAACCATTGCAATTTACTTAAAACTGTAACGGGTTCTAAATCTGCAGTAACTAATCGCGAGGGAATTGTTGAATTATACGTCTGCACAATTTTTGGCAAATCCTGTAGTGTCGCGTATGTAAACTCAATTTCCAATTTGCCTCTACCTATTAACTAATTCCTATTAACTATTCACTCTAATACAACAGATTATTATACGGATACCTTTTAACATGCATCTCTTTCACCATCTTGTAAACTTTTTCTTTCAGTTCGTCAATGTTCTCTTTGTTTTGTGCACTAATAAATATACAATTCTTATTTAGATTTTTCATCCATGTTTTTTTCAAATCTTCCAACAATAAATTATGGCGCGTTTCAGGTGTTAAATCAAATTCCTCCTTCTCGGTATAAGTAAAAGCGTCTATCTTATTAAAAATTAAAATAGTAGGCTTATCGCTGGCGCCAATTTCCTTCAAGGTTTGGTTAACAACATTAATATGGTCCTCAAAATTAAAGTGAGAGATATCAACAACGTGTAATAAAATGTCAGCTTCGCGCACTTCATCTAATGTCGATTTAAAACTTTCTACTAATTGAGCTGGGAGTTTTCGAATGAATCCAACCGTATCACTCAACAAAAAATATAAATTCTCAATGGTAACTTTACGTACCGTTGTATCGAGTGTTGCAAATAATTTATTTTCAGCAAACACTTCACTCTTGCTTAATAAATTCAT
>JAYTSW010000240.1:0-1738 GCA_043745425.1 Sphingobacteriaceae bacterium
CTAACGACAGACTGTGAATTAACCCTACAATCTGTCCATTAATTTTTTCATAAGTAATTGCATAAAAGTAGAAAATTTCAATCAAGATTTCGTATCTTGAAATAAATTAAAAGGTATGAATTTTATTACTACGCAAGACCGTTTTCAGATTTCACTCAGTTCATTGGAAGATAAAATAAGTGTTGATAATCCTGTTCGCTTTGTGGATGCTTTTGTGGAGCATTTCGGATTACAATCATAAAATCCAAAAAGTAAATGGAGAAATGAGTTTAATAATGCTAGTTTATAACATCAAGCGAACCATTGACATTCTTGAATTAGAAAATTTAATAGCTAAACTTAAAAAATGGAACCCAGACTACAAAATGATTGTCTGGCTTAATACACTTTTAACTTATTTTAAGAAGGCATGGGGATATTAAAAAATAAAAGCAATATTAATATTTAATAATTTACTATCGGTATATCGTATTGTAAATAGTTAGGAAGATTTTTACTTGAATAATTAATTGAAAAATTTATATGTGTAGGGTTTTTTCAGAGCCTGACGTTTTGCAGCTACCCGAAGGGCGGGATTTTTACCCCCAAACTTCATTCGGAGAACTGATTTTTCGGCTACCACAAAACTGTCTGCGAAGCACGAAACCCCGCCTTTTGGGTAGGTGCTGTTATGCCTTCGTTCTTCTTTTTCTCCGAATTGATGCACTCTCAAGTCCTCACAAAAGTTTGTTGGAAGTGATGTCATATTTGTTGTGTTGTCAAAGTGTAACATACTCTAAAACTTTTCCAATAAACTGATGAGCTGCTCCGCCTTCATTATAGCTGTCGGCAATTTTTACCAAGTTGCCTGAAACACTTGTCCCGTTCATAATTAACTTACCAAATTTAGATAGCATCGATTGTGCTTTTCCTTTGTCTCCTGACTTTAATGCATTCAGTATTTCATTTAGCGTGTTATTTACTTCTGTCAGGTCGGTTTGATTTATTGTCTCATTGATTATTTTCAAGTCCTCCGTTTTTATTGCGTCCACATTTAGAAACTTTCTTGAAATACTGACATCAAATAAGTCGTCCGCCATACCATTCTCGTTGTCAGGAAAATCTTCGTCAGAAACTTTCTTTGCAATAAGTTTTATTCCGAAAAGAAGTTTTTCGTGAATGTGTAAAATCACCGCACATTTTTTTTCGAGTTTGTTGTAACGAATTTGTAATTGTCCTGGCGGACGTGTTGAAACTTGTCCTGCTAGACCTGCTGGAATATATGGGTTGTCTTTAAATTTTATGATGTCGGGAATGAAGTTGGCAGGAAAAAGAATTGCAATTACACTACCGTCTGGAATGCTGTAATCGTCACAAAATTTAATCAAATTATTATTCACTTTAGTTTCTGTTTCTGGTCCTGCATTTCTCCGCTCAACTCTTACATCACTAATCGTAAATGGAAAATATTCTTTATCGTCTTTGGTCGGTTTACGTTTTGGTTCAAAAGTCCATTGAAATGGTCGGCTGTCTGAAAATGCTTGGAAGATTTCAACCTTACCATTCTCGTTTACCTTTTGAATTACTAATAGTGTCTTTAGCATATTTGATATTTATTTGTCTGTTCGTTTGATGTTTGCAGTGTCGTCATAGAATGAGGCATAACGTCCGCCCGGCTTGGTGAAGTGCGCCATGCGATAATATAAAGATAGAAGATATTTCATGGCGCATTTCATCCAAGCCGGCAGTTATGCGATTT
>JAYTSW010000241.1:0-23852 GCA_043745425.1 Sphingobacteriaceae bacterium
GAATTGCAAGGGAAATTCATGATGAACTTGGGCAACAATTAACAGCTTTAAAAATAGACACTTTTTGGGTCCGAAAAAAAATCATCACGGATGATAAACCAATCACAGAAAAATTATCAAGTATGATGGGTCTTATTGATGATACAGTTAAAACAGTAAGAAGAATCTCCTCCGACCTTAGACCAGGAATTCTTGATGATCTCGGGCTAATTCCCGCCTTAGAATGGCAAGGTGAGGAATATGAGAAGCGTACGGGAATCAAATGTCAATTCCGTTCGAATATAAATGACATTACTCTGGATAGAAATACTTCAACTAATATTTTTAGAATATTTCAAGAGTCATTGACAAATATTATGCGACACGCTATTGCTACACAAGTGGAGACCTCATTAGAAAAGAGAGACAAAAACTTAATACTGACAATAAAAGACAATGGACAAGGTTTTGACTTGGAAAAATCCAAAGAAAAAAATTCCTGGGGAATTGTGGGGATGAAAGAAAGAGCAGCACTTATTAATAGCGAACTAATAATAGAAAGCGAAAAACTAAAGGGTACCACTATAGTATTAAAAGTACCTCTAAATTAGACGAGAATGATGAAATTTTTAATTGCCGACGACCACGCCATTGTGCGAAAAGGATTGGTTCAAGTTTTGCGCGAAGAATTTCCGGATGGTGAAATAACAGAGGTTGCTAACAGTACGGAGGTATTCCATCAGTTAAGCAAAAAAATATGGGATATTATTTTATTGGATATTTCAATGCCCGGACGAAACGGGATTGAAGTTTTGAAACAAATAAGATCAAATGGAATTAATGCGCCCATCTTAATGATAAGCACACATTCTGAGGAGCAATATGCCGTGAGAGCGCTAAAGGCAGGCGCTTCGGGCTTCTTAAATAAAGAAAGTGCAACTGAAGATTTGTTAACGGCAATACGCAAAGTATTATCGGAAAAAAAATACATTTCGGCTTCCTTAACTGAAAAACTAGCCGAAACTTTTGGAGAAAAATCAGATCACGAACTTCTTTCTGACAGAGAAATGCAGGTACTTCAGCTTATTGCTTCAGGTAAATCGGTATCTGAGATTGCCACTGAAATTTCTCTCAGTGTAAATACCATCAGTACCTACCGTACACGTATTCTTGAAAAATTAAAACTGAATAACAACTCAGAACTTACAAGATACGCTTTGGATAATAAACTCGTCTGAGTTTTAGTTTGTAGTACAAAACACTACAAGCTTTTGGTGTTTTGCCCTATTTAGTCCCCCCTTCGCTTTTCGGTTATTTGTAAAAACAATGACCGTGAACCAAAACATAATTTTGCCTCTATTAAAAGTAGTTACAGTTGATGACTCTTCGCTTATTGCGGAAAGGATGAAATGTATACTTAATGAAATTGAAGGTTTAGAGTTTTTAGGCAACGCGCCAACCATTATTTCCGCAAAAAACCTAATCAATACGGCTAAACCCGATGTTGTCATCCTTGACATTAATATTGAAGATGGTGAAGTAAGGCAAACAGGAATAGATTTTTTGGTTGAGCTCCGCCACGACTACCCTCAAATGAAGATTATCATTTTAACTAATCATGATGAACTTCATTATCGGTTTGTTTGCCTCGAAAAAGGCGCCAATTATCTGTTCGATAAATCAAATGAATTTCATAAAATTTCTGAAATATTAAAAAAATGGATAATCAAAAAATAAAAATTCTTTTGTTGGAGGATAATCCGGGCGATGCCTGGCAAATTTCTTATATTTTAAAACAGCAGCATCTGGAATCTGAATTTAAGGTTGTAGACAATAGAGATAGCTATTTAGAAGAGCTTACACAATCTCCACCTGATATCATTTTAAGTGATCACTACTTGCCTGCATTTAGTTCCTCAGAAGCCCTCGATATGGTGAAGGATCTGGGATTAAATATCCCTTTTATTTTAGTAACCGGCGCTGTGTCGGAAGAGTTCGCCGTTTCAATTATGAAAAACGGAGCCGCTGATTATATTTTAAAAGACAGACTTCACCGCTTACCAAGCTCCATTTTAAGCGTTCTTCAAAAATCCGCTACAGAAAGATTACATAAAGAAGCAGAGTTAAAAATTAGAGAAAATGAAAAAAAATACACCTCTCTAATTAAACATTTGCCGGCAAACATTGCACTTTTAAACAAAGATGGAATAATAGTGGATGTAAACAATTCCTGGAAATTATTTGCTGATGAGAATGAATTTCGGGGTAATCACTATGGCATTGGAGCTAATTATATTGAAGCATCGAAACGGAAAACTGAAGGGGATAACGGAGAGGGTGTATTAATTTCGGAGGCAATAGAAAAAATATCAAAGGATGAATTGACAAATTTTTCAATAACGTACCCGTGCCATTCTCCTCACAAGAAAAGATATTTCAAGGCAATTGCATCCCTTGAAAATGATGAACTCGATTCAGGAATTATTGTTATGCATATTGATGTAACCGAAATTGAGGAAGCGCAATTAAAGGTCAAGAAATCAGAAGCTAATCTCCTTTCTATTTTTAACAACACTGGTATTGCTTTTTTATTGTTGGATATGGATTTAAATATCGTTTCCTCAAATAAAACAGCAAATCTTTGGGCAAATGCCGCTTTCGGCATTAACGTACTGGACGGCCTTAACCTTATTTCCTTAATACAGGAGGATAGACAAAAACTTTCGGAAATTGGAATGAAACAAGTGCTCTCTGGAGTGTTGTTTGATCATGAGGATAGCTACACCATGCTCGACGGGAGTACAAAATGGTTCAGAGTAAGAATGAACGCCGTGAATGATAATAACAACGTTATAGGACTTTGTATTTCAGCAGCAGATATAACCGATGCAGTACAATCTAGAAAAAAAGTAGAAGAAAGTGAAAAACGTTTTCAGTCACTTATTGAAAATAGCACGGATATGAAAACGCTTGCTACACCTGACGGCAAAATAATATATGCCAGTCCTTCAGTTGCAAAAACACTTGGATACACGCCAGCCGAATTCTTAATAACCCCTGCAATCGACTGTGTTTTTGAAGAAGATGTTCCTGGCCTCATTGATAAAATGCAAGAACTTATCAAATCTCCAGGCAAATCCTTCTCTAGTGAGCATCGTTTAGTCCATAAAAACGGCCAATTAATTTGGTGTGAAGGCACCATGACGAATATGCTTGATGAGCCATACATTCACGCAATTGTATCAAACTTTAGAGATATTACAGAACGAAAAAAATTAGAAGTCCTATACCAAAACACCAACAAACTTGCACGCTTAGGAAGTTGGGAAGTAGACGTTCAACGCAATAGACTTTATTGGTCCGATACTACGAAAGAGATTCACGAAGTTGATTCGAATTTTGAACCTAATCTTGAAACGGCAATTACTTTTTATAAAGAAGGGGTAAGTAGAAATACTATTACTGAAGTTATTAAAGAAGCTACAACTAACGGAAAACCCTGGGACGTTGAATTGCAAATAGTGACTGCAAAACAAAACGAAAAGTGGGTTAGGGCAATAGGTGATGTGGAATTCAATAAGGATGTCTGCACTCGTATTTTCGGTAGTTTTCAGGATATCGACAGCGTAAAAAAAACAGAAATAGAGCATAAGCGAATTGCAAACGATTTGGTAAAACACATTGAAAACCTAGAACAATTTGCTTATATCGTATCTCATAACCTCCGTGCCCCTGTAGCGAATATACTTGGACTGGCTAATATTTTAAAAAACGAAACAAGTAATTCGGATCGGAAAAGAGGAGAAAAGTATCTATTTGAAGCGGTAGCTAAAATGGATGATACAATTAAAGACCTCAATAAAATTTTACAAATTAGAGCTGAATATTCCGAATTTAAAGAGTCTATTAATTTGCAGGATATGTTAAGGGATATCCAATCAAGTATTCAAAACATAATGGCAAAAGAAAATGTAATAATTCTGTCTGAATTTAGTAATGCAAGTACAATTACAACAATTAAAAGTTATATGCATAGTATTTTTTACAACTTGATACTAAACAGTATAAAATACAGAAAAAAAGGTGTTAGTCCAATCTTAGAAATCAGGAGTGAAATAATGAAAGAAAAAATACGAATCACATTTAAAGATAATGGCACAGGAATAGATCTAGAGAAACATGGAAAAAATATTTTCGGTTTATACAAACGATTTCACTCGGATGTTGAAGGAAAAGGTTTAGGCTTGTTTATGATTAAAACACAAATTGAAGTTATGGGCGGAAGAATAAGCGTTAAAAGTACCCCCAATGAAGGAGCTGAATTTATGGTAGAATTACCAATATAATTACACGATAAAAAAATTTGAATTTTTATACTGCAAATGATTAAACTAAAAGAAATAATAAAGGACCTCAATACAACGGTTTATGAGGGAGTAGAAAGTAAATTAGTAAAAACAAAGGCAACTAATTTTTTATTTATTTTGCGCGCATACCGTGAAGGAAAAATTAAAGATAAAGAGATTCAAAATGATTTGGATCTTGCCACTAGTGCTTTTTATACTATGAAATCGAGGTTGTATGACAAGATACAAGATGAACTTACAGTGGGCGTGGATCCATTAAAAAACGATATTTTTTCTCAATTGGCTCTCGTGCATCACATATGTTATAGTAGTTCAAGTGAGACTGCAATAGCCGTTTTACAAAAGCTGGAAAAGGATCTTTTAGTTCATGATATGCATGGCGAATTACTTATTGTTTATAGTGCACTGAAAAAATTGCATTATAATACCGACAAATATTTTCACTACTCACAATTACATAATAGGCATGTGGCATTTTGGCTTTCATTGGAAAAAACGGAAGACTCTTTAAGTGACTTTAATTCACTACTTGAACAGTACGATTTTTCAAAATCGCCAGAAATCATCTCAAGACTTAAATTTTTGCGATTGGAGATACAAAATCACTCGGCCTTAAAAACATCGCGGCAATTAAAAATTATTAAAAATATAATGGATATACAATTTTTTCTTTTTTGCGATATCATTCCTGAAGAAATTGTAGACATAGATGACTTATTGAAAGATGCATTAATTCAGGTGCAGCAGCTATCTAATTCTTCCCGACAAAAAAAGTGGGAAATTGTTATTGACTATTTGTCGTTCGAATATTATAACAAAACAGGTCAAACATCTAAAGCAAATGAATTTTATGAAAAAACAAATCAGTTGCGCGCTAATCTTCTTTTGTATTCAAATGTTGCATTAGTTTCTAAATTTCTCACATCAAAAATAGAATTTCTATCAGCTAAAAAGCAAATACAACTTATAGAGTTGGAAGATGAAGAACTTTTATGTAGCGACAATGTATATTCTAAAGTTCAGTTAGGATTATATAAAGCCATGGCTTACTATCATGCGAATGCAATTAAAAAAGGAATTACTGTATTAAATAACCTTTTAACTCTTTTTACCTTAAAAGATTATTTTCATATCGTTATGGAGATAAAATTCACGCTTGCTTTTTTCTATTTAAAAACAAATGATATAACGATTTCAGAATCCTTAATCACCAGTATTTACCGGAAAATTAAATCAGAAAAATTAACACAATATTCTAATGCGCTTGACCTAATCAAGTTCTTTAACATTTTTTATGTAGAAAAAGATTCCGACTTAAATAAAAAGAAGCAGGAGGCCTTATTGTTATTTATTGCTCGTAACACTGGCGAACATAAATTACTCCAGCATTTGCATCACGAATTAAGAAATCAATACCTAAAAACAACTCTATGAAACGATCAACTGTAAAGTATAAGTACAACAATGTTCTACTTGTTGACGATAATGAACTTGATAATTTCATAAATGAGAAAATGGTTGAGGCTCAATTTTATGCAAAGAACGTATATGTGTGCACCAACGGCAAAAGTGCTTTGGAATTTATTAATAACCTTATTGCTTCAGGAGGTGCAATTAATGGAACCTACCCGGATGTTATGTTTATTGATTTAAACATGCCGATAATGAATGGATTCGAATTTATAGAAGACTTTCAGAAAATAAACGACCCTAAACTATTAGAGTGTAAAATCGTGATTTTAACATCATCTATTAGTAATTCTGATAAAATTAAAGCCGAAAAAATAGGAAGCAGTATTAGTTTTGTAAATAAACCGCTCACTAACGAAATACTTGATGGATTGTAGAATGATGTTCTTACCCTTTTTTTGAGCAACCAAACATAAATCATAAAAGTAGCCCCGCCAGGAATCGAACCTGGATTTAGCGTTTAGGAAACGCTCGTTCTATCCATTGAACTACGGGGCCAATTTAGAAGGGTCAAATTTAAGCTATTTTTATCAATATTATTGGCATAAACTGTAAGGTTCGGGGCAAGTTCTCGTCTCATTAATGATAAAAATTCTTACTATATTTAGGTGCCTGATTTAGTATTGGCTTATGAAAAAATTACTTTCCATTTCCATTCTTACTTTAATTTTCTTTTCCTGCGAACAAAATAGTTCACAAAAAAAGGAGTCTAATAAAAACAGTTCCGACAGCGCTAAAACGCAGGCAGGAAATCTGGTGACTATTCGTCGTGCAAAACACAAAACAGTTGAAGCAGGCAAACCATCGGTTACAACAGCTAAATCACCAGTTGTTTACCCAACTAATTCAAACATTAATAAAATCGGAAATCTTGAAAACACTGAAGTGCCAGCAGAGTTATTTTCTGCAACGCCCGGAACCGAGGAGTATAAATTGCCAATTATAGTTACAGCTAAAGTTAACACCGTTGTTAGTGTTCAGCCAGTTCCTGTTCCCGCTGCAGCGCCACGTTTTAAGGATGCGGCTATCAGTAATATTCAATACCTCGATGTTGAACAAGGTCTCAGCTCTTCATTTATTAGAAGTTTATTATTTGATAAATGGGGAAATTTATGGATGGGTACTGTTGGTGGTGGTGCCGGCCGTTACGATGGCTCTTCATTTACAAATTTCACTGAGCGAAATGGTTTAAGTAATAACACTGTTCTTTGTATGATTCAGGATAAAGCCGGACGAATATGGTTTGGTACTGAAGGTGGAGGCGCCTGTTGTTATGATGGAAAAGTAATGACACGCCTTACAAAAGATGAAGGGATGAGTGATAATACTATTCTTGCATTATGTGAAGATAAAAGCGGAAAAATTTGGTTCGGAACCAACGGTGGTGGCGTTTGTGTTTACGATGGTAAAACAATTACTACCTATAACGAAAGCATGGGGCTTAGTAATAATACAGTGCGTTCCATCATTCAAGATTCAAAAGGAAATATGTGGTTTGGCACGAATGGCTGGGGCGCTTGTATATTTAACGAAAAAACATTTACCTATTTCGGAACGGGTGCTGGTTTGAGTAGTAAAATAGTTCATTCGATAATAGAAGACGATAAAGGAAATATATGGATTGCAACAGACGATGGCGGTGTAAATATTTACGATGGAAAATCAATAAAACATATCACTAAAAAAGATGGATTGAGTAGTGATTGTGTTATTTCATTAAGTAAAGATAAACATGGAAATATCCTTATGGGAACTTATGATGGCGGGCTTTGCGTGTACGATGGTGAAAAAATAACTGTGTTTTCAACGCGTGAAGGATTAAGTAATAATTATGTACTCTGCATGCGTGAAGATGCTTCAGGTAATGTGTGGATGGGAACTTATGGCGGTGGCGTTTGTTTATATAATGGCTCTTCATTTAAACATTATACGGATCGCGAAGGTTTAGGTGGTAACACAGTTCGTGCAATTGCGCAAAGTCCTGATTCAACTCTTTGGATGGGCACATACGGTGATGGTGTACTTCATTATGATGGTAGTAATTTTTATCACTATACAGAAAATGAAGGGCTAAGCAGTAATTATGTGAAAGCGCTTACAGTGGATAATTCAGGAAATATCTGGATAGGTACAGATGGCGGAGGCGCCGTTCGTTTTAATGGAAAAACGTTTGATAATTTTGGTGAAGACCAAGGATTGACCAGCAACTATATTTTAAGTTTATTTAAAGATCGCTCAGGAAAAATTTGGTTCGGTACTGATGGCGCCGGCGTGTGCTGTTACGATGGAGTAGCCATTACAACATTTATGGACGATCCTGTTCTCAGCGGAAATTCTGTTGTTGCTATTACTCAGGATAAATTAGGGAATATATGGTTTGCAACTGATGGTTACGGCGCTTGTTGCTATGACGGAGAATTTTTAAGATGCTATGGCGAAAAAGAAGGCTTGTGCAGTAATAACGTAAAATCAATTGTAATTGATACCGATGGAAATGTTTGGTTTGGCACCGATGGAAAAGGGATTAGTGTTTTAAAAGCAAATACAATTAAAAGCCGTCGCCCCGAATTTTTAAATATTAATTATAACAATGGTTTAAGTAGTGAAAACATCCGATCTCTTGTACAGGATAAATCAGGAAATGTTTGGATAGCTACGGAAAAAGGATTGAATTATTTAGTTAGCAGAAACGGAACATTCACCAACTATGCGTATACAACAGCAAATGGTTTAAAAGCAAATAATTTTTTTCCGAACAGTGTTTTCGTTGATGGTAAAAATCGTATTTGGTGGGGTAATGGAAAAGCACTCACTACTTTGGATTTAAATAATTACGGACTATCAGAAAAAGCCCCTGACATACATTTATCAAGTATTGAATTAGAGCAAACGTTTATTGATTTTAATTCGCTCGAGGATTCATTGAAAACAGGACGGGAAATTCAGGTGGGCGACAAAGTAAAAAAGAAATTAACGAATGTAAGTTTTAAAGGACTAACAGATTTCTTTAACTATCCTAAAGATTTGGTATTGCCGCATTACATCAATCACTTAACATTTCATTTTAGTGGTATTGAATGGTCGGCACCCGATAAAATTCAATATGAGTATATGTTGGATGGCTCTGATGATAATGATTGGAGTCCTTTAACTTCAGAAAATAAAGCTTCATTTAGTAACTTATCTCATGGCGATTATACTTTTAGAGTTAAAGCCATTGGTAACTCTCAAAAATGGAGTGAACCTTTCGAATATAAGTTTAGCATTAAAGCACCTTGGTATTTACATCCTGGAGCGTATGCGGGATACATTATCGGTTTCATTAGTATTGTATTTGGATTTAACGGCGTGCGTACTCGTCAGCTAAAAGAGCGTCAACAGCAGTTGGAAACTACTGTAGCTGAAAGGACATCTGAAGTAGTTCAGCAAAAAGAATTAATAGAACAAAAACAAAAAGAGATTGTTGATAGTATAAATTACGCTAAACGTATTCAAGGTGCCATGTTGGCGAGTGATCAATTGTTTGATTCCAATTTAAAAAATTATTTTTTATTCTTCCAGCCAAAAGATATTGTAAGCGGCGATTTTTATTGGGCCTCACCAATGGCAAATGGAAATTTTGTTTTAGTTACTGCTGATAGTACTGGGCATGGTGTTCCGGGTGCTATGATGAGTATGCTAAACATCTCCTGTTTAAATGAAGCAGTAAGCGAACGTAAATTAACCGACCCTTCAGATATATTAAATCACGCACGCCAACGTATTATCTCTTCATTATCACAGGATGGAAGTTTAGAAGGTGGTAAAGATGGAATGGATTGTAGTGTTGTAGTATTTGATTTTAAAAATAAAAAATTATTGTACGCAGGTGCAAATAATCCGCTCTGGATTGCAAGAGCAGGAGAGTTAATAGAATTTAAACCCGATCGTATGCCGGTTGGTAAACACGACAGAGATTCTATTCCATTTACAACTCATGCTATTGATTTGCAAAGTGAAGACATGATATTTGCATTAACAGATGGTGTTCCTGATCAATTTGGTGGACCGAAAGGCAAAAAATTCACTTACCGTAAATTAAAAGAATTATTGTTGAGCAATTCTTCTAAACCAATGGCAGAGCAAAAGCAAGCTTTACAAAAATCGGTTGATGTTTGGAAACGCGAATTAGAACAAGTGGATGACATGCTTTTAATTGGTATTAAACTTTAATTTCAATAGCATATAAGCGTTATAATTAGTAACCGAAAATTTCGAGTAACGACAACACTTTTACTTTTCCGTATTTCTCTAACATTTTCAAATCAATTACATTTTTATCGCCCATAACTAAAATTGTAACAGGTTTTCCTTTAATATTTGTTTCCTGAAATTTTTTCACATCCTCATAAGTCATTAGTTTAACCTTTTCAAATATAGTTTTGCGCACGTCGGTAGTATGGCCATATTTCAAAGCTTCTTCATAATTAAATAAAATTTCACTCTTAGTAATGCGTTGTGATTCTATTTCTTGTAGCACTTGTTCTTTAGCCGCATTAAAAGAGCCTTCGGCTTTCGGCATTCCATTTAGTAAATCACTCATACCTTTCATAGCTTCCGATAGTTTGTCAGCCTGAGAACCGATATATGAAAAATTGGTATATCTTTTTGTTGGCTTGATAGGTCTCATGTATTCCGAATAGGCAGAATAAGCAAGTGCTTTTGACTCTCTTAAATCTTGAAACACCACACTACTCATACTGCCGCCAAAATAACTGTTGTACAATTTTATTTCTGGCAAAGTCGTTTCAGTATATGGTCCGCCATCACTCAACATAATAATCTCGACCTGCTTCATTGGATAATCAGTAAAATAAATTTGTCCGCCATAATTAACCTCTTTAAAATCGAATTCTGGCGGTACATCTTTTAATACAGATGTTGTGTTATGTTTATCAGATAAGTTTTTCTTAAGTAATTCTTCACTTAGTGAACCATAAAATAAAACGTGATGTTTATAGGTATTGAAGGATTTTATTTTCTGAGTGATATCATTTACGGTTAGTTTTTTTAGTTCAGCTTCTGATAAAAAATAAGTGAATGGATTTACAGCTCCGTAGCGGGCATAATTAATTAATCCTGATTTTAAAATAACGTTTTTATCCAGTTTAGCATCTTCACGTTTTTTCAACACACCTTCTATGTTGCTTTTTAAAGCCTCTTCACTTAATGATGGATCATTTAGTATAGCTTCAAATAGTTCTAATGATTTCGAAAAATTATCGGTTAGTCCATCAAGAACAATTCTGATTTTATCAGACTCAATAACGGCCGTAATTTCAGAACCTAATCTGAATAATTCTTTTTTAACCTGAGCCGCACTTATTTTAGAAGTGCCTAAATAAGGAATACAATCTACTGCTGTTTTTAATTGTTTATCGTTTTTAGTTCCCATATTAAAAACATAAGACAATTCAAATGTGGCATTCTCATTGTTATGTGTATAATAAAGTGCTAAACCCGTTTTTAGTTCTGAACTAGAAATATCTTTTTTATAATCAATATATTTTGGTTCGATTGCTTTTGTTTTTGTAGCTAGAACATTTTTTACAAATGCTGAAGTGTTTTCGCGATCCACTTCAACAGGAGTAATGCTTGGTTTTTCTACCTTTTGTAAATTTTTGTCTTCTCCAATGCGTTTGTAAACAACGGCGTAATTATTGGCATTATAATTTGCCTTTGCAAAATCTATAATGTCCTGCTTTGTAATTTTAGATAAACGCTCTGTAGTATTTACTGCATCTTGCCAGTTCACATCATTTTTAAAAGCACTCATCATCGCCATTGCTCTCGATTGATTATTCTCAAGCTCTTTTGTTTTTTGATATTTTAATTCAGTGATGGATGCTTCCAATAACCAGTCCTCAAATGCCCCTTTTTTTAATAATTCAATTTGTTCGAATAATAATTTTTCAACTTCTTCAAGCGTTTGTCCTGTTTTTGGTGAACCAAAAAGCGCATGCATCGAGTAATCTTTTAAAACATATGCAAAAGCGCCACTGCTAATTACTTTTTGCGATTGGTTTAAATTGATATCGAGTAAGCCGGCGCGATTGTTAAACAATAGTAAATTAATAATCTCAATCATATCGGCATCCTTTGTTCCTGCGCCATTAAAACGCCAAGCCATTACTAAATTATCAGCTTCCGGACCAATAATTTCTCTAGTGATTTTAGAAGTGATTGGCGCTTCTTTTTCAAATTTATAAGGTTCAACAGATTTCGTTTGAAATTTTCCAAATTGTTTTTCAATTTCTAAAATGGTTTTATCGGGGTCAAAATCTCCACTCATAATAATGGCCATGTTATTAGGAACGTAATTTTTTTCGTAAAACTTCATAATCTCCTTCATAGAAGGATTTTTTAAATGATCAATGGTTCCTATTGTTGTTTGCGTTCCGTAACTGTGTTTTTGAAAAAGTGCTTCCATTAAAGTCGACCAAGCTTTATCATTATCGCTGTCGAGTGTTCTGTTTTTTTCTTCGTAAACTGCTTCTAATTCTGTATGAAATAAACGCAATACCGGTTTGCGAAAACGTTCCGCCTCAATCTTTAACCAATTTTCAATTTGATTGTTTGGAATATCATTAATGTAAACTGTTTCATCGTGAGAAGTAAAGGCGTTGGTACCTTCTGCACCAATTCCCGCTAACATTTTATCATATTCATTAGCAATTGCATATTTTGCAGCAACACCTGAGATGCTGTCGATTTGATGATAAATTACTTTGCGTTTACTTTCATCTTTTGTAATACGATACACTTCGTATAAATTTTCTATTTTTTTTATCTGCTCATTTTCTTTTACGAAATCTTTCGTGCCAAATTTATCTGAGCCTTTAAAAACCATGTGTTCCAAATAATGAGCTAAGCCCGTTGCGTCTGCGGGATCATTTTTACTTCCTGCTTTAACGGCAATCATGGTTTGTATGCGCGGCGCGTCTTTATACACCGACATATAAACTTTCATCCCATTACTTAAGGTATAAATTCTCGCTTTATAAGGATCGTTTTGCGCAGTTTCAAAATTGAATTTTGGTTTTGCAGAAGCATCACCAATAGGCTTGGCTTTTGTTTGATTGGGTTTTTGTGCATACGACGAACTTATTGCTAAACACAGTAAAGCAAAAATATAAATTTTGTAGGATTTCATAAAGTGTAAAATGAATTTAATAATCTAACTCAAGATCTAAACGTTTTTTCAGCTCGAGTAGAGTTGGATTTTTTTCAGCAAGTAATTTAAATTTATCTGAAGGCTTATAAACTTTAGCAGTAGATTCTGCCGCAGCTTCGATTTTAATATCCAAACCAATGGTTTTGTTGTTTAACTCACGACGAACAAAATCTAAAAAATCTTGTTTTGCGGAAGAAAGGATTTCCTTCTGTGCTTCGTTTTGAATATTTAAAGTAACAATATTCGTATCACTGATTTCAATTTTTGCAGTAGTAATGATGGTAAACAATTGTCTGTTTCCGGCTTCATTCTTGATTAACGCAAAAGCATGAATAATTTTCATCAATTCATCACCTTCGAAAGGTTTATTTTCAAAAATAACTTCTTTGGTTTCAGTGGCAATAGTTTGGTTAACCGAGGGCATGTTAGCCTTCACCACATCTTTTAAACTGAATTGCGCTTTTATTTTTAATTCTGAGAAAGGTACAATTGGTTTGTCAGCAGTCTTCACTACTTTTTCTTCAGCATTCGAAATTTTGTTAGGATTGTTATTGGCGCCGACAGATGAAGTCGTGTTTACTGGCATTGCAACAGTAGTGTTAGTTTGAAAAGGACTTTCTGTTAACTCATTTTTTTTTTCCGCATCGTTGCCGGGTGCGGTGTTAACATAAGCCATTTGCATCAAGCACATCTCAACGAGCAGGCGTGGATTTTTTGCGGCTTTGTAATTCACATCTGTTTTACTAATCAGTGCTAAACACTTTAATAAAAACGGAAGGGAGCATTTTGTAGCTTGCTCAGCGTATTTTGGTTTTAAGTTTTCACTTATTTCTAAAAGCTGAACAGTTTGTGGGTCGCGACTAACCATTACGTTTCGTAAATGTTCGCCTAAGCCATTAATAAAATTATGTGCATCAAAACCTTTTTTCAAAATATCATCAAAGGTTACCATTATCTCAGGCAACTTTTGATTCATTAAAAAATCGGTAATCTTAAAATAATAATCAAAATCCAATACATGTAAATTCTCAACAATAGCTTTGTAGCTTAAATGATTTCCAGTAAAGGCCACCATTTGATCGAAAATAGAACAAGCGTCACGCAAACCACCATCGGCTTTTTGTGCAATCACGTGCAAAGCTTCAGGTTCAAAAGTTACATTCTCAGTTTTAGCAATGTAAGCTAAGTGATTCGAGATGTCTTCATTTTTAATTCTATTAAAATTAAAAACCTGACAACGCGATAATATGGTTGGAATAATTTTATGTTTCTCTGTTGTTGCTAAAATAAATTTGGCGTGCTTAGGTGGTTCTTCTAATGTTTTTAAAAACGCGTTGAAGGCCGCAGTAGATAACATGTGAACCTCGTCGATGATATACACTTTGTATTCCCCTAACTGCGGAGCAAATCTCACCTGATCAACTAAATTCCGTATATCCTCAACCGAGTTATTGGAGGCTGCATCTAATTCGTAAACATTTAGCGAAGCGCCCTCATTAAATGATAAACACGATTCGCATTTATCGCAAGCTTCTCCATCAGTTGTAATATGAAAACAGTTAATGGTCTTTGCGAAAATTCGTGCACATGTTGTTTTACCAATACCGCGCGGACCGCAAAATAAATACGCCTGCGCTAATTGTTTATGTACAATAGCGTTTTTTAAAGTATTGGTTATATGCGTTTGTCCAACAACTGTGTTAAAGTGTTGCGGACGATACTTTCTTGCCGATACTATAAAAGCTTCCATAGAGTGAAGATTCCCGAAGGAATCATTAATGATAAAGTTACTATTATTAAGGCAATTAAGAGTGGATAAAAAGCCTCTAAAAAAGGTTAAATTATTCACAAATGGTTAATAAATAAGGCGCTTAAACGTTAAATTAGCAACATATTGAAACGTCTTTATTTCATAATAATTTTAATAGCCTGTTGTTTAGGTCCTGTAATGGGTCAGCAACTTATAAAAGGTTTTATTGTTGAGGATGACAGTTTAAGTGCCATGCCTTTCGTTTACATTATTAATAAAACCACCGGAAATGGTACCATGAGCGATAATTCAGGTGCTTTTTATCTTAAAACTAACCCTATTGATACATTAATCGTTTCGTTTGTTGGCTATGTAAAATTAAAAATTCCTGTAAGTCGTCTTAAACCAAACGAAAATGGCGACGTTAAAGTAGTAATGCGTAAAATAATTTATAATTTGAATGCTGTTACTGTTACTGCATTTAAAATTAAACCTTACGAACGCGATAAAATGCAAAAAACAATTCGTGAATCAAGAATCAGACCTATTAATGCTATGGAGAGCCCTATTACTGCAATGTACATGCAGTTTAGTAAAGAGGGAAGAGAAAAACGCAAACTAGCTGCTATTTTTGAACAGATATTTATTGATGAGCAAGTACAACAAAAACTGAATCCTGAAATCCTGAGAAACTTAACAGGAGACGACAATATTGACTTCCCTAAATTCAGAAAATATTGTTTTTACTTAACCGATGATTATATTTTAACGCATGAAGGCTATGATCTTTATTATAAAGTGATGGAATGCTATTACAGATGGAAAGACGAAGGTAGATAGAGGGAAAAAAGACGGAAAATGTAAGAGGTAAGATGGCAAATGGATGGCGTTTATAGCTCTAAAAACTGTGTTTTAAGAGTCGAATTTTTTCGTATTTTTATATAGTTAAATTCAATACCATGAAAAAGTTTTTATTTTCGGTTTTAGTGTTAGTGGCATCTATGGCGTCAGCAGAAAAAGGTACTAACGATGAAAAAGTAAAATATCTTGATGCTACAGTGAAGTCTGGTGAGCTGACTATAATCAGTGAAGGTGCTTTTGCAAACGATGCGTTTATAAAAACTAAAGTGCGTTTTGAAAATAAGAATGATTTTTTTGTGGTTGTGGATCCAGCACAATCTTATTTCTATGCCGGAGGCGCTAAGATTTTCGCTAAAGAAAGAGAACTGATTATTTCTCCTAATGGAAAAAAAGGAAATACATTTGATGTAAAAGGTAAAAATCTGAACGGACAAGTCGTTTCTTTAATCATTGATGGTTTGAAAAAAACGGGCAATGAGAAGATTGTAACTTTCCCTGAATTTGCCGTCTCTGAAAAACGTAAGGAGTCTTTCAATGGAATTGAAGTGACCGTCCTCGATGTTAATTACAATAAGGAATTTAAAATGGGCATGAAAATTAAAGTAACAAACATTTCCAACGATATTGTTATTTTAAATCCAGGTGTTATTGAAATTAATGAAGGTGGAACTACTTTAAACAATATCCGTAAACGTACCAGCAGTTGGATGATAAAAAAAGGAGAGTCGGAAACTGTTACGCTTTTATTTCAGGCGTCTAATGAAGGCAGCGAGAAAAAATTTATTTGGAATGATGCTTTAGTAATGGCGTCTTTATTGCCAATGGAGCCGATCGAAATTGTTTTAGGAGCAAGCGAACAAGTCATAAAAGATTACCGTCCGTATTTAACGCCTAAAAAAGAAGAAGTAAAAGAGCAGCCTATTGCCATGAATGATAAATCAAGAGCAAAGGATAAGGAAACGAAGAAGAAAGAAAGTAAACCCGCAAAAAAGGAAACTAAAAAAGCAGAACCGAAAGCAGAACCAAAAATTGTTGAGAAAGAAGATAAAACCAAACGTTCTGAAATTGCATCAGAAGGTGATATGGCAGAATTACACGCCGCTGATATTGACTTTAGCAAAGGCGGAAAATTTTATGCTTTATTAATTGGTTGCAGCGATTATACCGATCCGTCTATTGCCGATTTAGGTGGATTACCTGTAACAGATGCAGAAAATTTAGCAAAATGTTTAAAAGCAAATTACACATTTGATGACGCCAACGTACAAGTTTTAAAAAGCCCAACGCGTCGTGAATTAGTTATTGCCTTAGATGATATGTCAAAAAAAGTAACACCTGAGGATAATGTATTAATATTTTACGCAGGTCACGGACATTACGAAGATGATAATGATATTGGCTATTGGTTACCAAAAGATGCTGAAGTAGGTAATTCGGCAAACTGGTTATACAACGATCAATTAGTAGCGGCAATGCGTAAAATAAAATCGTTACACACTCTATTAATTTCTGATGCTTGTTTTAGCGGTAGTATTTTCAAGAACCGTTCAATTAGTTTAGTTGGTGCAACTGATGTTATTAAAAAGAAATATCAATTACCAAGTCGTAAAGCTATTACTTCTGGAACTTTAAAAACGGTTCCCAATAAAAGTGTATTCATTAAATATTTGTTAGACCGTTTAGAAAAAAACAAAGACAAATATTATTCTTCAGCTACATTGTTTCAAGCCATTGAAACACCTGTAGGAAATAATAGTAGCAGTTTACCTCAATTTGGTGTTATCGCGAATGTAGGTGATGAAGGCGGAGATTTTATTTTTATTAAGAAGTAAGCTACGAATACGAATCCGTACGAATTTACGAATCTAGACTTAAATAATTTTAGCTATGAAGGAATTTAGTTATATTTTAATACTGGTTGCTTCATCTTTATTTTCATATTCTCAATCCATTTCACGTCATGTTATTGCTTCCGAAGGAGATTGGTACTCCAATTCAAACGGTTCATTATCTTGGACATTAGGTGAAATAAGCGTCGAAACTTATTCTAACATGCCAAATATTCTTACCCAAGGTTTTCAGCAGCCGGATTCGTTAATGTTCACCTCTATAAACGAATTAGATAAACATTTTGTTTTTTCTATATCTCCAAATCCAACAAAAGACTTTGTATTTGTTAAAACAAATTCGCTTGAAAATTTCAAGATTGAAATTTTAGATGTTTCTGGAAAAATAATTTTCGCAAAGAAAAATTGTATTGGAAATGAGAAAGTGGATTTGACGCAATTTTCAGCAGGAGTTTATTTATTGGCAATTTCAAATAATATTAACAGCATAAAAATTAAATGCATTAAAATTGATTAATATGAAAAATAGAATTCAGTATTCAGTAGCACTTTTGTTTTTATTTATCGGGCTTGCTTTTTCACAGGCTCCTCAAGCTTTCAAATATCAAGCTGTAGCAAGAAATTCAGCGGGAATGTTATTAAACAATTCCAATATAACAGTGAGAGTTGGTTTAAGGGATATTTCTGTTACTGGTACAATTGTTTACCAAGAAACACATGCAGTAACAACTAATTCATTTGGGTTGATTAATTTAAATATTGGAATGGGTTCTGTTACATCTGGAACTTTTACAAGTGTGAATTGGGGATTAGGCGATAAATTTATAGAAGTAGAAATTGATTATGGGACAGGTTATGTTTCTATGGGAATTTCACAACTACTTAGTGTGCCTTATGCGTTGTATGCGGCAAATGGGCCTGCTGGACCAATAGGCCCTCAGGGACCTGCAGGTCCGCAAGGAATTCAAGGAGTGCAAGGGATTCAAGGAATGCAAGGTCCGATAGGCTTTACTGGTCCTTCAGGCTCTGCTGTATTACCAATTTGGCAATCAGTAACATCATCAGCTACAATTAGTCCAACAAGTGATTTTGTTTTAATAGCGTTTGGAACTTCAACTCCTACTTTTACTTTACCACTTGCTTCTTCCGTCCCTCAAGGAAAAATTATTGTTTTTAAAAGACCAAGAATAATTGGTTCAACCACAGCTGGTACGTTTTATGTAAACAGTCAAGGATCTGATATTATTTATAGCTATTGGAGTGATAGCAATTCAGCTCAAACATTGAGCAGTGCCACTCAAAAGAGTATTATGCGTTTAATAAGCGATGGAATTTCGAATTGGTACGAATGGTGATTTATTTCAACTTTCTCAAACTCCCAACTTTTTCAAATAATCTGTCAATTCGTTTCTACTATAGCTTTGCGAACTTAGCGCCTTCTTTGTTCTTTATCTTTGCGTTTAAATTTTTTTAAATCCGCTTAAACTGTTGCTCGAATAGTTGCGGAATGCTTAACCGCAAAGACGCAAAATTTTTCGCAAAGGACGCTAAGAAATCTTTGAATTTTAAATCTTGAATCTTTCAAGACTCCCACCTTTCTCAAACAACCTATCAACACGTTTTTCTATTGCTGGATCTTTTATAAGAGCAGGGGCGTGGTTTGGTTTAATGCGGGCGTCAATGATTACGCTATCGCAACCAAAGTGTTTAAACTTAGTGTATGGATTAACACCATAAATATCATGACTAGGATTACTGCGCGTAAAAGTACTCCACAGAAAATTATTTAACGACGCTGAAGTAAAATCGCTGTCGTCGCAAATAATAATCATTGGATAAGGATTTGTATCGATGCGGTTGCGGATAATTTCGATATTCAATTCAGCAACTTCATCTTCTGTTTTTTCGTGGCTCACAAATTTCTTCCCCTCTAAAATTAAAACGCCTGGCATTGCTAAAAATGCATGTGTGAAAGATTTTAATTGTAAAAGTTCATTGGGTATTGATGTTCCCAGTTCTCGTTTCTTTTCTCCACAAGCCGCAAACACAACTTTAGAGCCTGCATTTAAACCTGTACCACTGTAATCTAAAGTATCAATAGTGGTGTTAGTATAAAAATGCATGTCGCGTTTTAAATCGATACGCTCTAAAACATATTTAAAATACTCTTCAATATTATGTGTGCTTAATTTATCGTTGCCATTTGCTGTGATGAATAAAAATTTCGCTAAGCTTAATTGTCCGCTGCCTAAAATGTGATTCGCAATGGTCAACAATTCCTGTGGGTGTTTTATGTTTTGGTAAGGTGTATAACGTTCACTTCCTATTGCTAATAATAATGGATGCACGCCAGCCGCATCAACAGCATTCACTTCTTTTAATCCCGGAATTTCTATTGGAATTGCAGCTCCTGATATCTCATGTATCAATGCGCCGAAACTTGTATCTTCTTGTGGTGGGCGACCAACAACAGTAAAAGGCCAGATTGCATTTTCGCGATGATACACTTTATTTACGCGCATCACTGGGAAATCATGCGTTAAACTATAATAACCTAAATGATCGCCAAACGGACCTTCCGGTTTTGTTTCGTTAGGATAAATTTCTCCTGTAATAACAAAATCTGCATCAGTACTAATGCAAAATCCATCTTTGTATGTATAGCCAAATCTTTTTTTACCAAGCGCTCCCGCAAATGTAGCTTCACTTAATCCTTCAGGTAAAGGCATTATGGCAGCTAATGTATGTGAGGGCGGACCGCCAATGCATATGGAAACTTTTAATGGTTGTCCTTTTGCATTTGCTTTTGCCTGATGTACACCAATACCGCGGTGAATTTGATAATGCATGCCAATTTCTTTATTCTGAATATAATCGTTGCCGCTTAATTGCACGCGATACATTCCTAAATTCGAATTCATGATACCTGGATTATCAATATCCTCGCTATACACTTGTGGCAAAGTAATAAAAGCGCCGCCGTCTTTTGCCCAATGTTTTATTTGCGGTAATTTATCAATTGTAGTTTCTTTAAATAAAACAGGTTTTGAAAAAGGGTTTTTTTTGGGAAGAGAAGACCATGCCGTAGCTGAAACATTTAAATAACTGAAAGGTCGTTTTAAAGCTTTAAGCGGATGATTTTTTAAATCAATTAAAGTCTGAACTTTTTCAAATGTATCTCTAAAAATAAATTTACTTCTTTCTAATGTTCCAAAAATATTAGAAGCACATTTAAATTCGCAGCCTTTTACATTTTCAAACAACAAAGCGGGGCCGCCCATTTCGTAAACGCGTAATTGAATGGCAGCCATTTCCAAATTCGGATCCACTTCTTCAGTAACACGAATCAGCTGCCCATTTTTTTCGAGATCAATTAAACATTCATTTAAACTTTTGTAGCCCATAATTCACTGCTAAAATAGACATAATTTTTTTGAGAATGCTGTTGGTTTATCAAATGTTAGGCTCCTCCGTAGCCAAGAGGTCTGTGGGTCCTCTTTTTAAAAATGTTAAGCCCTTCTAGAGCTGCAATGTAAAATCCTAATTAATTAAAATAACCTCAGAGAGAATAAACATTTTTAAAAACAAATTTGTTCGACCCCTTCAGGGTCGCGGGCTAAGTTGCGGAGTGCACTCTTTTATTAACCTTGGAGCCCTTCGGGCTCCCTTTGTTATTGTGTATATGTGAAAAAAAATGTTGCTGATATATTCAAGCAATTCGACGCAGATTATAATTGGAATAGGATATTGTTTTAATAACGCTGGAGCCTTCAGACTCCTAATACTAAATACTTCTTGGAACATTTGGAATTTGCGGACGCTGAAGGCGTCCAAGGTTAATAAAAAGAAATGCCTGATAAAATTCACGATCCTGAAGGGGTCGAACTATTTGGAGTAAACTTTTTCTCCGTTGACATATGTTTTTAAAACCTGCGCTCCTAATATTTTACTTTCATCACACTTCATCAAATCTGTATCCAAAATAATAAAGTCTGCAAACTTTCCTTTTTCTAAACTTCCTTTTTCTTTTTCTTCGAAATTGGAATAGGCTGCCCAGATAGTCATTCCTTTTATAGTTTCTTCTCTGCTTAATGCATTTTCCATTTGAAAACCACCTTTTGGAAAGCCTTTACTGTCTTTACGAAAAACAGCAGCGTAAAAAGTTTTGAAGGGCGAAATGTCTTCCACAGGAAAATCTGTTCCTAAAGCAAGTAAGCCTGCAGCTTTTAATAAATCTTTATAGGCGTAAGCATATTTTACGCGCTCTTTTCCTAAACGTTCTTCCACCCAATACATATCGCTGGTAGCATGAGTGGGTTGAACTGAAGGAATAACACCTTCATACATTTTAAAATCATTTTTATCGGTGACTTGCGAATGTTCAATGCGCCAACGCATTTTTTTCATCACCTCTTTCTGAATGATACCATCTTTATCGAAGGCAACTTTCGGTGCGAGATAATAAATATAAAGCAACAAACGACTTGCAGAATCTCCAATGCAATGCGTATTCATCTGAAAATCTTTTTGAAACATTAATTTCGCGCTTTCTTCATAATGCTTATGCGTGTTCAGTAAAAATCCTTTCCATTTTGGTTTGTCTGAATAATCCTGAAGCATACAAGCTCCTCGTGAACCTAAAGCACCATCACCATAAAATTTAAATGAACGCACATTTAATCTCTCTGTTTTGTACGGACCTTTTTCTAAATAATATTTATAATTTGGACCACTGTCACTTAACATTGCATAAATGCGCATTTTTAATTTCCCGCTTTTCTGCAATTCGTCAATAGCATCGATTTCGTATTTCATAATGCCCGCATCATCAACAGTAGTTAAGCCAACTGCAAAACAATTTTCTTGTGCTGCTAATAAAGCATTAAATATTTTTTCTTTTGTTGGAGCAGAAATTTTTGAAGTCACAAGATCAACGGCGTTGTCAATAAGAAGGCCGGTTAAATTTCCTTTGACATCTCTAATTAACTCACCGCCATTTATTTTTGTGGTGTTGTTTAGTCCTGCTAATTTTAAAGCAGCAGAATTTGCTAAAGCAGCATGTCCATCAATACGTTTAAGAATAACAGGAGTGTTAGGAAACAAAGAGTCTAAAATAGTATTGTCAGGATATTCTTTTACTTCCCAATCATTCTGATCCCAACCGCGACCAACAATCCATTCAACGGAATTCATTTCCCCTTCTAAGGGGATGTCAGCCTTAGGCTGACGGGGGATGTCTGATTGAATCTTGAACTCTGTTACTCTCTGCAATACTTCCTCAAACGATTTCGTTCCTACCAAATCAACTTGTTGCAAGCCTAAACCATAACTTACAAAATGACAATGCGCATCAATAAAACCTGGGAAAATGGTTTTGCCTCTTAGGTCATTTGTTTCTTTAGAAGAATATGAATTTAAAATTTGTCCGTTGTTTCCTGTTTCAATAATTTTACCATCTTTGATGGCGACAGCTTCACAAATAGAAAACGAAGAATCAACAGTATAAATAACTGCATTATGAATAATTAAGTCAACTTCTTGTTTTTTCGATGAGCAGCAAACAAACCCACAACTAAGCAACAAACAACCAAGAAACCTAGCAAACCCAGAAACTTTCATATTCAGTAAATATATAACGAAATGAGCGCCCAACAAAATAAAGAAATTGCCATAAAATGGTTCGCTGCTTTTAATGAACATAATTTAGAAAATCTACTAAGTTTATATTCTGACACGGCCGAACATTTCTCTCCGAAATTAAAAATTCGTCAGCCCGAAACAAAAGGCTTGATAAAAGGAAAGGAAATGTTTAGCGCTTGGTGGCAGGAATCATTTGACCGCCTTCCGACTTTAAACTACGAAGTAAAAAAATTAACCGCTGATGATGAACAAGTGTTTATGGAATACATTCGTCACGTAAAAGGCGAAGAAGATTTAAGAGTAGGTGAGGTGCTTGAAATCAGCAATGGAAAAATAATTGCTTCGAGAGTTTATCATGGATAAGTTACTGTTTAATGATCCGAATTGTTTCTGAGTTGCGCTCTGAATTAGAAACCTTTAATAAATAAAGACCATTTGAAAATTCTTTGAGGTCAATAGTTGTGTTTTCACTCGTAACCTCTCTTTTTTCTACAAGCTGACCACTACTATTATAAACTTCTAAAATGTCTTTCTCAGTTAAATTTTTTCTCACCAAATTAAACTCTCCATTATTCGGATTGGGATAAACAACATAAGAGCTTGAGAATTTTTTTAGTTCATTAATTCCAACTGCATTACTCGATTCGTAACAACCCATATCAGGAAAAGAACCTACTGGATTAGGACGGGGATTTCCATCTAAATCAAAAGGAACTTTAATTGCT
>JAYTSW010000242.1:0-6310 GCA_043745425.1 Sphingobacteriaceae bacterium
GTATAAATACAGCTGCTGTTTGGGATTTGCCTGTAATTTTTGTGATTGAAAATAATGGTTACGGATTAAGTACACCAAGCAACGAACAATTCCGTTGTAAATCATTCGCCGATAAAGCAATTGGTTATGGTATAGAAGGTGTAACTATAGATGGAAATAATGTGTTGAAAGTTTATGAAACCGTAAAAAATTTAGCAGAATCTATTCGTGAAAACCCTCGTCCTGTAATTTTAGAATGCGTTACCTTTCGTATGCGCGGACATGAAGAGGCCAGCGGAACAAAATATGTACCGAAAGAATTATTTGAAGTGTGGGGTAAAAAAGATCCTGTAAATAACTTCGAACGTTTTTTAATTAATGAAGGTGTAATTACTGAGGATATCATTGAGAAACTAAGAGCAGATATTAAACATGAAATCGAAAGTAATTTAGAAATTGCTTTCGCGGAAACATTACCTCCTCCTAATACTGAAAAAGAAATTACCGAATTATTTAAACCATATTCGGTTGTTGATACAACTCCTGTTGATGGACCAAAAAGTGAAAAACGTTTAATTGATGCTATATCTGATGCGATGCGTTTAGCAATGCGTAAGCATGATAATTTAGTATTGATGGGACAAGACATTGCGGATTATGGCGGTGTATTTAAAATTACAGAAGGATTTGTAGAAGAATTTGGAAAAGGTAGAGTAAGAAATACTCCACTATGTGAATCCGCTATTTTAGGAACAGGTTTTGGTTTATCAATCAATAACCACAAAGCAATGGTTGAAATGCAATTCGCTGATTTTGTAAGTGAAGGCATGACACAAATTGTAAATAATTTAGCAAAGAGTCATTACCGTTGGGGACAAAACGCAGATGTTGTCGTTCGTATGCCAACAGGCGCTGGTGTTGCTGCAGGGCCTTTTCATAGTCAAAGTAATGAGGCTTGGTTTTTTAAAACGCCTGGATTAAAAATTGTATATCCTGCTTTTCCTGCTGATGCAAAGGGATTATTATTAACTGCGTTTGAAGACCCGAATCCTGTTATGTTTTTTGAACATAAAGGTTTGTATAGAAGTATAACAGAGGAAGTGCCTGATGATTATTATACAATTCCATTTGGTAAAGCAAAGTTATTACACGAAGGAAATGATGTAACTATTGTGAGTTATGGCTTAGGTGTGCATTGGGCTTTGGAAACGTTGAATGAAAATCAAAACATTAATGCAGATTTAATCGATTTAAGAACATTGGCACCATTGGATATTGAAACTATTTTTGAATCCGTTAAAAAAACCGGAAGAGTAATAGTTTTGCATGAAGATACATTAACGGGCGGAATAGGAGGGGAGAGAGCTTCTTTAATAACAGAACATTGCTTTGAGTATTTAGATGCGCCAGTTATGCGAGAAGGAAGCATAGACACACCTGTTCCGATGAATGCTGATTTAGAAATAAATTTTCTGCCGAAAGAAAGATTTAAGAAAAAATTAATTTACCTTGTAAACTATTAACTATTAACTATTAACTATTAACTATTAACTATAAACCATCAACTATAAACCATCAACTATAAACTATAAATACAACAACATGAAAAAACAAGCGATACTAATTTTAGCAGCAACAATTTTAACAGGCTCAGCATTTACTTTAGCAATGATTTGGAAAGTGGATGACAAAGCAAGTACAGTAAGTTGGGAATTACCTAACAATCCTGGTCACAAAGGAACTTTTTCGAATTTAAGCGCAACAATTGATTTTGACAAAACGAAATTAACTGAATCTAAAATCGCAGCTTCTATTGATGTAAAAACATTAAATGGCGGAGACCCAAAACTAAATTCTCATTTAATGTCTCCTGATTTTTTTGACGCTGAAAAATTTCCAAAAATCACTTTTACTTCAACTGAAATAACAGCTTCTGGAAATACTTATGTAGCAAAAGGAAAATTAACTATGAAGGATTCAACTAAAATGGTTGAATTCCCTTTTACATTTACTGAAAACGGTAAAGATAAAGCTACATTCAGCGGAACCATGACTGTTATGGCTAGCGAGTATGGTGTTATGAAGCCAGGTAAAGATCCTTCAAAGCAAGGTGACAAAACTATTATTGTTCTTGTTGTACCAGTTGCAAAATAAGTTCGAACTCATTTGAGTTTTAAGAAAAATATTATTTCGCTATTTTACGAAAGCTCAGCGAAGCTTGCTATAGTCCTTGGAAAACGGAGAAAATTTATGAATCTCGGTTTTTCAGGGACTATTCAATTTAAACCAGAATCGACGGATGAACTAGAGGCTCATCACATTTCATTGTACATAAAATTGCTTAATAAAATACCTGATATCTCTACTGGAAATAAAAATCGTAGTGTGTTAGAAATAGGATGTGGCAGAGGCGGCGGTTGTTATGTTATGCAACGCTATTTCGGTTTACAAAATATTTCCGGTATTGATAAAAGTCCATCTAATATAAAATTAGCTTCCACTCTAGTTAAAGGTGTTGATTTTGTAGTGAGAAATGCTAACGATTTTGAAATCAAAAAAAAATACGACCTTATTGTTAATCTGGAATCATCGCATGCGTATGCGTCACGACTTGACTTTTTTAAGAAAGTAGCCTCAGCATTACAACCAGGTTCTCATTTCGCTTTCGGAGATTTAATTTTAAAAATAAATCTTGAAAAGGTAGAAAGTATGATGACGGAATGTGGTTTAAAAATAATCGAAACAGAAACCATTAATGAACAAGTTATAAAGTCGATTACAGAAAATAGTCCTCGTCAATACCCATTGCTAACTAGTTTTCCGTATTTATTTCCAAAAGTGTTACATAATTTTTCAGTGTCGATACATTCCAAATCATTTAAGAGTTTACAGCAAGGTGAGTTTTTGTATCAGCTTTATTTGCTTCAAAAAATTTGAGAGATAGATTTACTTCAGGAAACTAAGGGGCTGTATTTTGTAAAACTAATTTTAGGAACATGGTTGGGTGTGAGAAAACCCGAGAATTAACTTTATCGCGATTGCAAATTTATTAATGGCCTAACTACGTTTTGTAGAATTTTGTTTGGCTAATTCTAGCCTTATGAATTTGCGTACCTCGTAGTAATGGTTTTTTAATAATATATCAATATTATTTTTGTCATCGGTAAGTATATTAGCTGATTTATTATCGAAAGTACTTATGGGAAGAATGTAATTGCCAATTGGCCCCCCCTTAATTAAAACATCATCTGAAATATTAACGTGGCTTATTTCATACCTATCCTTGCGGGCCATAAACAATACATCCCCGTGTGTATTCGACATTAATGGATTAAAAATGGATACCTCAAAACCTGCTGCATTTAATGTTTTAACTATAGATGGAATAAAAGAATTATCAGCAAAATTATTCACACCACCGTGTTCAATTATTAAAGTACCGTTCGAATTCATGATTTCATACAATCTTTTAAAACTTTCCAACGTTATTAATTGGGCAGGTACACTCTCACCAATAATTACATCTAATATTATTACATCATATTTTTTCTTTGTCATATTAATAAAATATCTTCCATCGGTAATCGAATGGTCTTTATGAGCTGGCATCCCGAAATATTTAACACCAAAGTCATAAATTCGTTGATCTATTTCAACCGATTCAACACTTATGTTGTGATTGCTTAAAACAGAATACAAACTTCCAGCTCCAAGTCCGATAAGTAAAGCCGATTCTTTTTGTGGTAAAAAATTCAGTAATTGATTCGTAAAATTAACATAGTACATTAAACTTTGTGTTGGCATTTCTACAAACACATAGTTTTGCTGAATATTATTTGTTTTTAATTTTCTAATTCTTTCATCACCACCCGAAGGATTTTTAATTACCTGATCAACAACCTTTAGTTCGCCCAACAGTCCTTCAGAATATTCCAACAAGGTCTCGTTATTTTTTTCAGAAACTTCCTGCTCACTCTGATTATTAAAAGCAATAAAGGTGATAGCTAAAGTCATTAAAAAGGCACCGGGTTTTTTTTCTGAGATTAGTTTTTCTTTTAATAAGATGCTTAGCGCAATTATACATACTGCTATGCCTAAAATTCTAACAGGAAGCGTAATCCCGTAATAGGGAATTATCAAAAATCCAAAAACTAAGGTAAAAAGGATGCCGCCTGAAGTGGAAATAGCATAAATATTTCCTGCCGACCTTCCGGATTGTTCTGCTTTCTTTGTTATCTGAAAAATAATCATTGGGCTTACCATGCCCATCAAAAAAATGGGGACAAACAAAAAGAATAACTCAGAGAGTATGAGTCCGGTAAAAAACGACAAAGAAATTGTTTTTCTCATAATGAAATGACCAATGGAAGGCATTAATAATACTGCTAAACCACTAATGAAAAATACCCAAACAATCTTATGAGGTGATTTAAATTTTGGTTTTTCAGTAACGTAACCTCCAAAATAATATCCCAACATTAAGGCGAGGAGAGTGATAGACAAAGTAGCTGCCCAACTGTATAATGATGCGCCGAAAAATGGGGTTAAAATTTTAGCACCGGCAATTTCAGTTACCATTACAACACCACCTTCAATAAAGGAGATAAAATACAATTGCTTTAACTTCATATTATAATTTTAATATAAAAATACTAATTTTATATTAAGAAGTATCTTCTTCAAAAGATTCTAATACAGTATATTTCTTTAAAGGTGCTGTGGTTTCGATAGCTATTATGATTCAATGCGCGCAAACAATAACGTTATTGATTATTGATGAGATAATTCAGATGTTGAAAGAGATGAAAAGAAGAAATTAGCTAAATAAAAAAGCCACCTGTAATAGATGGCTTTTTTAATTAATTTGAATTATAATTATTTCTTCGCATCAGCTAAAAACTGAGCTAGCCCGCTATCCGTTAAAGGGTGTTTTAATAAAGCAAGAATAGCACTGAGCGGACAAGTAGCTACATCAGCTCCCGCTTTTGCGCATTGTATAATATGCATTGGGTGACGTACAGAAGCTGCTAAAATTTGAGTCTCGTAACCGTAGTTGTCATAAATCAAACGGATTTCATCAATCAATCCCATGCCGTCAACACTAATATCATCCAATCTCCCAATAAAAGGAGAAACATAAGTAGCGCCTGCTTTCGCCGCTAATAAAGCTTGTCCGGCACTAAACACTAATGTGCAATTAGTGCGTATGCCTTTTTCTGTAAAATATTTTATGGCTTTAATACCGTCTTTTATCATTGGTATTTTCACTACAATTTGCGGATGTAATTCAGCTAAAGCTTCACCTTCACGAACCATGCCATCGAAATCAGTTGAAATAACTTCTGCACTTACGTCACCTTCTACAATTTTACAGATGTCAACATAGTGTTTTAAAATATTGTCGCCGCCTTTAATGCCTTCTTTGGCCATTAAGCTTGGGTTAGTGGTTACGCCGTCTAAAACGCCTAGGTCTTGCGCTTCTTTAATTTGTGCCAGGTTTGCTGTATCGATGAAGAATTTCATAATTATAATTTAATAACACAAAAATAGAATAAGAGTGGAAACTGTAAACGAATGTTTATAGAATGTTGATGAATTCTTCAGTGTTAGAGCCTAGAAGCATTCGATAGACACATCGGTTTAGAAGAAAGTGGCGCTTTCAGTCTTAATTTCTTCATGTCACTTTTTTGCTTGATCAAAAAAGTAACCAAAAAAATCAAGGCGCTGAATGCCACGCACGGTCTACGCGCCTCCAACAGCGCCATGCCTGCCCGCTGTTTCTTGTCAGATTCTCTCTAAAGTGAATAGTCTCGACTTCGAATGTTGAAGTGAATTGTCACGAAACGGATTACTGAAGTACAAAGCTATTCGGAGGTTTGATTCCTGGTAGTGATAGTGGTAAAGTTGAGGAAGCGCGGGCCTTGCGCATTTGCTTCAACTTTATCTGCGGTTTTGCGCCTGCCTCTTGCGCATCTCGATAGCTATTGGGACACCTTCAGGAATCAAGAGCTTTTTGATTACTTTTTGGCGGACAAAAAGTAATGAAGAAATAATAAAAGAAAAATGATTTTTGTTTACTGTCTGTTTTCGATACTACGAAGCAATTTACCCGTACTCGCATTTATATACACACTCTGCGTTGTATACATTTCAGATTCGCATTTTTTGCAAGGCTCGAGATGGTAAAAATGCCAGACAAAATAATAATCTTTTTTATCGTTATCGTAATCGGTACTTATCTCACCGTATAATTTAGCGCTGTGATTTTTAAGAATCGTATCGTGTTTAATAGCTACTTTTTTAGCTTCCTCATAACTAATTACTTTAGCGC
>JAYTSW010000243.1:0-23803 GCA_043745425.1 Sphingobacteriaceae bacterium
TCTGATATTATAAAGGAGATTGTGATACTCTGCGGTGGGCAACCTTCGAAAATGAAGCACTTATTTAATGATACCTAGGTTTCGAACACTAATGATTTGCAATCCGTGATTTTAAGAATCTAAATGGGTAACGTAGGGAGTCGAACCCTTAACTCCTTCAAAAGCTCGCACTCCAAAAAAGTCAAAATCATTTGTTCCAAAATGAACTTTTCTGCATTAAAGGTGTATACCTTGTAAATAACATATTTTAACCGTTATTGAATTTCGGTTAAAGAAATTAAAAGTAGTTTTAGAGCCCCGTTATGCAGAAATTGAAACTTGTTTGTATCTTCTTAGTATTGATTTCTCAATCCTTTATCAATTACGCTTTCTCCCAATGTTCCATAAGTGCTAAAGTAACAGATAGCCTAAAAGCGCCAGTTCCCTTCATTACCATTGCGCTCTTAAAAGAAGACAGCACCATTTACAAAGGTGAAATTACCAGTGAGAACGGGGAATTTTGTTTTCAAAAAATAGATAAAGGATCTTATTTCGTAAAAATTTCTTCTATCGGTTATGCTGATTATTTCAGCGAAAAAATAAATTACGACAGCGCTGCAGCTATTAAACTAAACGATATTGTTCTTAAAAAGAGTGGTGTTACACTTGACGAAGTTTCAGTTAACGTTATAAAAAATCCTATTGAATTTAAAGAGGGGAACATTACTGTTAACGTTGAAGATAGTCCGCTTGCCGTTGGTAATAGTGCCTATGATCTGCTGGCGCGTTTACCAGGCGTAATGGTGGAAGGTGATAATATTAGTATTCAGGGTAAATCAGGAGTACGCGTTTATATAAACGATAGGATACAGCAATTTTCCGGCGCGCAGCTCATTAACTTTTTACGAAGTATGAATTCTTCCATGATCGAAAAAATTGAAATTATTATTAATCCACCGGCCCGCTACGACGCAGCCGGAAGTGCAGGTATCATCAATATCAAAACAAAAAAAATAAAGATTACGGGCGCGAGCGGCAATGCTAATTATACTTTTTCACAGGGGTTCTATAATTACAACACCTTCGGTTTTTCATTAAATTACAAAGCAAAAAAGGTTACTTTCTTTAGTAACATAACCGGTTATGAAGGCATGTTATATAACGAAACTCTTATGGAGAACCACGTTACTTTTGATGGTAAGACTACCACTTTAAAGCAAAAAGCTTACGAAAATGATGTAGCTAAATTTGGAAGCGTTGAACTAGGTGCTGATTGGTATGTAAATAAAAGAAACACAGTTGGTGTAAAAGCTCAGGCGGTTCCCGGTTATGCTATGCGGACTTATAATGGTAATACCTATATGAGCGATAACAGTCTTGGTTATGATCGATTATTATATAATCGTCCGGTCGGTAATGATTGGCTGCTTTGCAATTTTAATATTAATGCTGAGCATGTTTTTGACACTGTTGGGAATACAAAACTTAAATTCTCAACCGATTATTATGGTCCGTATTATGATAATTACAGATCCGTTTACCAAAATCATTTTATCGGAACGAATGGTTTAGATACTATGTCGCCTCAAATTTTCAGATCATTTAATAATACAGGCGTAACTATTTTCGCATCGCGTTTAGACTTTGAAAAGAAGTTTGCGAAAGATCTTAATCTGGAAGCAGGAGTTAAATACAGCAATCAATCGGCCTGGAGTGATTATACGTTTGAGAACCAAAATAATTTAACGGGTGCATTTGTTGTGGACAGTGTCTTCACCAATAAATTCAGATATAATGAACAGATCAATTCAGGTTATGTAAGCATGGATAAGCAATACAAAAAAATTAATTTCAGATTAGGATTAAGAGGAGAGAATACGAGTGTTCAGGCAAATAGTTTAACCAGTAACATTAAATATACCCGCAACTATTTTAATTTGTTTCCTACTTTAAGTTTTGATTACAATCCGAATGGAGATCATTCGTTATCCTTAGCATACAACCGCCGCATTAACCGCCCGGATTACAATTCTTTCAATCCGTTCCGTCAATTTAATAATGTACTAAGTTCAGGTGAAGGAAATCCTTACTTGCTTCCTGTTTACGATAACAATGTCAATTTTAATTACGTTTATAAAAGAAAGTTCTCTAATAGCCTTTCTTATGCTTATGAACAAAACTCAATGCAGTATTACACTACACAAAATGATTCTACTAAAGAGATGCTTGCACACATGGCCAACATGAAACACCTCGATATTATCCGTTACAATTTATTTATCAGACAAGAAATTAAAAAATGGTGGACAGCTTCTTTTCTCGCAGGAGCATATTATATCGATTATAATGGAACTATTAACGGACAAAATTATGCTGCGCAAGCCGTTCCGTGGTATACGCGGTTAACCAACATATTTATCATAAAGAAAAATACTAAAATAGAAGTGTCCGGTTTTTATTGGAGTCCATGGATCGGTAATACAACGGTGTTCCAGCATAGAGAAGGTTTAAGTGTTGCGGTTAAACAATCATTCTTCAATAATAATTTGAATATATCTGTTGCATTGAATGACGCTTTCTTTACAGAGCAGTTCAAACAGAAAGCCGATTTTCAAAATCAGAAGTGGTTTCTTGTTGAAGCCCACGACTCAAGACGGTTAAACATAAGTTTGAGTTATAATTTCGGTAAGATCAAAGCTCAGCAGCGTGATACTAAAGAAAATGATGAAGAAAAAAGAAGGCTTGGTCATTAATTTGTAAATCTACCCCGTTGCCGTGGTTCGCCCTGGCGAATGTAATCCGTTCTTTCACTTAAACCCCTCAAACGCCCCCAACCCAAAAAGCGCAAAATCATATTTCACAGGATCGGTTTTATCAAATTCTCTCAACACAGAAGTAATTTCTTCAACGGCTTGCCAATCGTTTTGTTCGCGTTTTAATAAGCACAATTTGCGACTTACATTTCCGGTGTGTACGTCTAAAGGTAAACAGAGTTGAGAAGCATTTATTTTATTCCAAATACCAAAATCAACACCTTTTTTATCATTGCGTACCATCCATCGCAAATACATGCACAAACGTTTCGCGCTTGATTTAGCATCGGGATTGGAAATGTGTTTATCACTTCTTGCTTCATGTTTTATTTCCAAAAATAATTTTCTGAATTCAACAATAGCATTCTTTATACTTTCATCTTGCGTCTTAATACCTTTCGCAAAAGCTCCTTCCAATCCGCCATGTTTCAAATAAATATTCTGCAGCGACTTAATAAAAAACACACAATCCGTTCCGTTAAACGTACGATGAACAAATTTTTTAAAAGGAACTAACTCTTTTGCTGTGTGATTTAAAATAAAATCGTGTGGCGCATTATCCATCCATAACATTAATTTTTGAGAATTATTGATAATGGTTTTTCGTTGTCCCCAGGCAATGGTTGCAGCAAGAAAAGCGGCGATTTCGATATCTTCTTTCTTCGAAAAAGCATGCGGGATTTGAATTGGGTCAGTGCCGATGAAAGAATGATTGTTGAAAAGGTGGAACTTTTCATCCAGAAGATCTTTTATGTTAGAATCGGATTTCTTCATTTGATTAATTACGAGTTACGAAGTACGATTGACGAATCTGGGAATTTAAAAACTCGCACTTCGTCATTCGTACTTTTTACGTCACTCATACTTGGTAAGATCCATTGTCTTTAACTTGGGATTCAATTTTGAAATACCAAACACCGTCGCTATCGTCATCACTCCTCCAAAAACAATGGAAGGCACTAAGCCAATTGCTTTAGCAGCAACACCCGATTCAAAAGCGCCAATTTCATTACTGGAACCAATAAAAATATTATTTACGGCAGTTACTCTTCCACGCATATTATCAGGAGTTGATAATTGTAAAATACTGTGACGAACAACCACACTCACATTATCAAAGGCACCTGTCATCAATAACATTAAAAGTGCCATCCAATAATTTGTACAAAACGCAAATAGAATTGTGAAGAGTCCAAAACCAACCACCGACCAAATTAAAGCTTGTCCCGCTTTTTTAGCAGGAGGTTTCACTGCTAAAACTAACGCCATCAGCACAGCTCCAATAGCAGGAGCGGTTCGTAATAAACCATAAGCTTCCGGACCGAGATGTAAAATCTTATCATTAAACATTGGTATCATCGCAACAGCGCCTCCAAATAAAACAGCAAACAAATCCAAAGATAAAGCACTCAACACCATTTTATTTTTGAAAACAAATTTCAAGCCAACGGTCATGCTTTGTAATAAAGTTTCTTTTTCTTCTCTCGCAGGTTTTGGTTTGTTGCCTATTCGGAAAATAAAATAAATAGAGATGAGAAATAAAACACAATCAATTAAATAACAGATATCCGCATTTAGTTTCCCATTGAATCCGTAAATAATTCCAGCGAGTACTGGTCCGAGTATAGCACCAATATGCCAAGCAGTGCTATTCCACGTTGCTGAATTAGTGTATTGCGTTCGTGGCACGAGCTGACTCATGAAAGGATGCGTACAGGCTGCTAAAAAAGCACGAATTATACCAAATAAAAATACAATGCCAAACAAAACCGTCATGCCTGTACCTTTTAAAAATTGCGAGAACGATGCGCTATGAAAATATAAAAGAACACAGCCCAGAAATAAAATAAAAATTCCTGCTAATAAAATTTTTCTTCGGTTATAAGTATCTGCAACAACGCCTGAGAAAAAACAAGTGATGACAAAAGGAATGGCTTCTGTAAGTCCGATTAATCCTTGAATCAAAGGGTCGTCGGTGTGCTCGTAATAAATTTGCAGACTAATAGTACTAAACTGCATTTGAATAGCAACGGTAAGAAAAAACCTTGCGTAAATAAAGAAGCGGAATTCTTTTATCCGGAAAATACTGAGGGATTCTGTGTTAAAGACAGACATGGTTTACAAAAGTACCTATTTTGAAGGGAATAGTGGAAAACAATTTCCGCTTTGCTACAATTTATAGCCATCAATCGAGATTTTATGATGTTAATTTTGAATTATTATTAAAGATTATGGAAGAAATAGAATTAAAACACATTCCGATAAAATTTTTAGCGGAAGATGACAGACCAAGAGAGAAATTATTGACTATTGGCAGACAAAATTTATCGGACGCAGAATTATTAGCCATACAAATTGGTTTTGGAACAAGGGAAGAAACGGCGATTCAATTGGCGCAACGCATTCTTAATTATTATAAAAACGACCTTAATCTTTTAGCAAAAGCCTCGATTGCAGAACTTCAAAAATTTAAAGGCATTGGTGAGGCAAAAGCCATTAATATCGCTTCCGCTTTTGAATTGGGAAGAAGGAGAAACGATAACGAGGTTTCAGAAAAACCAAAAATCGCCACTTCAAACGATGCTTTTAAATTGTTGAATCAAAAATTAAATGATTTACCGCACGAAGAATTCTGGATTTTATTATTGAACCGTGCTAATTCCGTCGTAAAAATGGAATGCATAAGCAAAGGCGGTGTAAGTGGAACTGTAGTGGATGTCCGTTTAATTTTAAAGCCCGCTATAGAAATGCTGGCGAGCGGAATTATCTTGTGTCATAATCATCCTTCGGGTCAGCTAAAACCAAGCGAGCAGGATATTTCATTAACCAAAAAAATAAAGGAAAGCACAAGGCTAATGGATATAAATTTATTGGACCATATTATTATTGGTGACCAAAAATATCTTAGCTTTGCTGATGAAGGAATTTTGTAGGAAGTAGGTAATAGCGAATAGGAAATAGGGAAGAGGCAAAAAGTGATGCGACCCCGGAGGGGTCAAATGTTTTTAGAAAATCAAAACAAAATGAATCACGACCCCAGAGGGGTCGAACATAAAACAAATGATAAAAATCGTAACCATAATCGGAGCTCGTCCGCAAATCATTAAAGCGGCTGCATTAAGCAGAGCGATAAAAACACATTTCAGTTCGCAGATAAAAGAAATTATTGTTCATACCGGACAACATTACGACGAGAACATGAGTCAGGTGTTTTTTGATGAATTGGGAATTCCAGTTCCTGATTATAATTTGAATGTGGGAAGTGGGAGTCATGGTAAACAAACTGCCACGATGATTACGGGTATTGAAGAAATTTTAGTGAAAGAAAAACCAAATGCCATTGTATTGTATGGTGACACGAATTCTACTTTAGCAGGCGGAATTGCTGCTAGTAAAATTCATGTACCTGTTGTGCATATTGAAGCTGGTTTACGTTCGAGAAGTAAAGCCATGCCGGAGGAAGTAAACAGAATTATGTGCGATCATGTGAGTACATTATTATTTTCTCCAACCAAAACCGGTTACGATAATTTAGCGAAAGAAGGATTTAAAACAGATAATAAAGCGCCCTACACTGTTGATAATCCGAAAATTTATCATTGTGGTGATGTGATGTATGATAACAGTTTGTTCTTTTCGGAAGTGGCAGAAAAAAAGACATCTGTTATTACGAAATATAAATTAGAGAAGAATAAATTTATTTTAGCAACCATTCACCGTAATAATAATACTGATGAACCCGAGCGTTTAAATGCTTTATTCAGCGCGTTAAATAAAATTGCTACTGCTGATAATCTAGATGTGATTTTGCCTTTACATCCGCGCACTGCTAAATTATTGGAAACAAATTTGAATCCTGAATTATTGAAGGCTATTAAATCAAATCCTAAATTTCATATTGCAGAACCGGCTTCATTTTTAGAAATGATTGCTTTAGAAAAAAATTGCAAAATTGTTATGACCGATAGTGGTGGTGTGCAAAAAGAAGCCTTCTATTTTGAAAAGCCTTGTGTTATTCTTCGTCCGGAAACAGAATGGATTGAATTAGTGGAATGCGGCACAGCTTTAATTGCCGATGCAAATGAAGCTAAAATAATCGAATCGTATAAAACCCTTACTTCAAAAAGTAACATGCAATTCCTTAAATTGTATGGCGATGGTAAAGCCAGTGAATTTATTTGTGGGGAAATGGTGAAGCATTTGGCTTAATTATTATCCTTATCTTTAGCCCATGAAATTTCACAAAGAAGGTTACGTTAGTTTAGTTTTGGTTCTTGTTTTCAGTGCCATCATTACATTTATAGCTCATTATTTTTTTCCAACATTTGCCATAGCACATTGGTTTGCGTATTTACTAAGCGCGTTTTTAACCATTGTTATTTTGCAATTTTTCAGAAACCCAACACGTGAATTTACCAAAGGCGATAATTTAATTATTGCACCTGCTGATGGTAAAGTGGTTGTTATTGAAGAAACCGAAGAGGCTGAACATTTTAAAGGCAAGCGTTTGCAAGTAAGTATTTTTATGTCGCCCATTAACGTACACATTAACCGTTATCCCATTGCAGGCGATGTAGTGTTCTTCAAATATCATCCTGGTAAATTTTTAGCAGCTTGGGAACCAAAATCGAGTACCGATAACGAACGCACAACGGTTGTTGTAAAACACAAAAACGGAACAGAGATTTTATTCAGACAAATTGCGGGAGCTTTAGCGCGTCGTATTGTTTGGTATTGTAAACAAGGCGATAAAGCAGAGCAGTGTGGCGAAATGGGTTTTATTAAATTCGGTTCGCGTGTTGATTTGTTTTTACCTGTAGGAACAAAGCTTAATGTAAAGATTGGCGATGTAGTGAAAGGTTCTCAATCTGTTTTAGGGGAAATTTAATTTTCAATTGTATTTTAAGAATTTTTTGATTTAGGGCGCCTTACGGCCGGGCTTTACGCTACAATCTTTTTGCAAGAGGCAGGCAAAAAGGATTTCCGCTGCAATCCCTCGCGCAGCTTCTTAGTTGATAAATTTTCCTTTGAAACAATATCATTTTAAGTTTGAATTTTAATCTACTGGTTCTTGGCTAAGCCCAAAAACTAATTCTCTAAATCAAACTCTTTCTTATCCATATACTTTCTCCACTTATCAATCACACTTTGCATATCATCCGGAATTTTACTTTCGAACAGTAACTTTTTTCCAGTGATGGGATGAGTAATGCCTAAAGTTTTTGCATGTAAGGCGTGGCGCGGACACATTGTAAAACAATTATGAATAAATTTTTTGTAAGTCGCGGTATTTAATCCTTTCAAAACAGAATCACCACCATATTCGTTATCATTAAATAAAGGATGCCCGATAGATTTAAAATGTACACGAATCTGATGTGTGCGTCCAGTTTCTAAAACGCATTCTACTAAAGTCACAAAACCAAAACGTTCAATTACTTTATAATGTGTTACGGCGTGTTTACCATATTCACCAACAGGAAAAACATTCATTACTTTTCGGTTTTTCAAATCTCTTCCCACATTGGCAGTAATAGTGCCTTCATCTTCTTTTACATTTCCCCAAACAAGCGCAACATATTTTCTATCGATGGTATGATCGAAAAAATCTTTTGCCAAGCGTGTCATCGCTAATTCTGTTTTAGCTATGATAACAATGCCTGAAGTGTTTTTATCAATGCGATGCACTAATCCCGGCCGCTCTAAATGTACATCGTGAGCTATTCTAGTTTTAGTAGTGGGTAAATTTTGAAAGTGATATGCTAAAGCATTTACTAATGTGCCTCTGTAATTTCCATAACCGGGATGAACCACCATGCCAGGCTTTTTATTTACAAGCGCAATAAATTCGTCTTCATAAACAATATCAATAGGAATATTTTCAGGCACCACTTCCACATCACGAGGTGGAACAGTTAACACAATGGAAATTTCATCAAAAGGTTTTATTCTGTAATTTGATTTTACAGGTTTACCGTTTACTAAAACATTTCCGGCTTCACAGGAATTTTGAACTTTAGTACGCGTTGTGTGAGAAATGCGAATCATGATAAATTTATCAATGCGCATCATCACTTGCCCTTTGTCAACTTTTATATTATGATGTTCGTAGAGTTCGCGGTCTTCTTCCTGCAGCTCATCGTCAGGTTCAATGGCTTTAGTCATGGCTTAGTGCGAAATAATGAATTTCTTGTTGGCAATAGTATTGTTATTTTGTTTGAGTGTTACAAAATAAATACCCGAAGCATAATCGTTCAGATTAATTTCTGTGGTTGTGTTTTCTACATTCACTTCCAATAATTTCGTTCCTAACATCGAATATAATTCAATACTGTAATGATCCTTCATATTGACTTCGGCAGCCGAAATAAATAATTTATCGTTAGCCGGATTTGGAAATACATTTATAAATCCTTCTTTGCGTTTTGCAGGTTGCTCATTAATGCCAACTAAAGCTCTTGTTGCTTCACCAAAAACAGGATGTATCATTAAGGAACCTTTTATACTGGATTGTGTCCATCCGCTGCCAACATCATAATATAAACTTGATTTATGGTCTACGTTCCTGTCAAATCCAACATATAAAGGCTGGTTGGTTATTTGTTGCATGCCTACATAATACGTGCCCGGGCTCAAAATCATTGGTGAAGTAAAGAAGTACCGTGGAATTTTATTGTAACCATGATCGAGGTAAATTGGTTTCATGGCGCTGTCTTTTCTAATAACAACACCAGGCTGTGAACTTCCGGCTTGCCAAACGTACATTCTGAATTGAGAATTCTTAATAAGATTTCCGTCAATGAAAGGATCAAAGAAAATATCGAGGGCGCGAAGTGTATCGGTTACGTTTAAAGTATATTTTATAGCATCTTTTGCGCCATACACATTATGATAATAGGCGCTCTCTGCACTTCCATCATCATAAGCATAAAAATTATTGAAATATAATTTCTGAACGATGGTATCATTATATTTCCAAGTATCAGGATTTGTATTTACAATATGTTTAATGATAAAGAATGTACTATCCGTCATTGGATTGATAGTATAGTTCAAGGGCGGATTTTTATGAGTGATAACAGAATCCCAACCTCTCGTAACAAAAGGATTTACGTTACCTGTATTGCTTGAACCCGTTCCGTACGAATCAAGCAGCGCCATAGCTGAAGAGTAAATGGAGTATTCGTAATTCGTGTTTTTTACAATGCCAACATTGTTGTTACGAATGAAATTAGAAAATTTAGTTCCCATTTCATTGGCGTTGTATTGATTAAATGGCATGGCGGAGTAATTTTTTAAAATCGAACGCGGCATATATCCAAAGGTCACATCGTTATAGCTCGTGTCGGTTTTAAATAAATTTGTTTTTAAACTGATGTAATCAACATGCCAATGATCGGCACTTCCGCCACCTGTTGCTTTATTGCGAAAGCGAAAACGGAAACCATCGTGAAAATAAGCTGTATCCTTAATGCGAACAAAAACTTTTTTAAATATAGTGTCGTAAATGGGTGGAGTATTAACGCCACGTTTGCTCCATACGCGAGCCCATTTTTTTTGTGAGGCTTTATAAAAGTCAAGAACTAAGGAATCTTTATCGCTAGGATTTTCTCCGAACCCTTGTGCCTGATATAAAAAAGAAATGCCAACACTATCCGCCGGTGAATAGGTATAAGTGTTTAAAGTATTATTCAGTAAATTTATTGGTCTTGATGTTAAAGTATCAGCTGATGCAGTAACTGCCGCTGTTGCTGCAATATTATACGGATAACCTTTTTTATTTAAGCCATCAAAAGTAGCAACACCAATACTAGGGGGTGCAATACCAAATCCTGTATTTACGAATACTGATGAATCTGTCCAATGTTTTCCGGTGGGATAAGGAGAATTAGGGGCGTAAAAAAAATCTTCGAAAAAAGGAATTGTATCGGAAACTAAAGTGGCGGTTTTTTGTGCAGAATTATTTTCAATTGGTTTCGCAGGATTATTATAATATAAATTAATGTTACCGCTTAATGGTCCCAAAAATTCCTGTGCTGCAGTACCAAAAGGAATTGCAAAAAGAAAAATTAAAATTATTTTGTAAATCAATTTCATTTATTCCTCGTCGTTGAAATTTGTCACACCGGCTTTAGTTGTGTCTGTTGAAACGGCAACAAATCTGTCTTTTTTTCCTATCGTTAAATCAATTACAGTTCCTTTTTTAATCAGAGTGCCAGCTTCAATAGCTTTCCCTTTTACAAATTGGCCTAATACACATCCGTTACAATCGCCTGCTACCTGAGTTATTCTTCCTATTTTAAAACCATAGCTCTCTAACATTAAAATGGCCTGGCGTTCGCTTCGGTCGATTAACTTGGGCATTGCCAATTGTGGTGGCATTAAACCATTAACGTATAAATAGATGATTCTATTGCGTTTAACTTGTGTTTTTGTTTCTGGATCTTGACGAATTACAACCCCTGGTTTTTCCTTGGGGGCATAGATACTGTCGATTATCAAATAACGCACATCTTTTCCTTCAATAAAGCCGTTTAATTCTGCCATGGTTTTACCTTTAAAATCGGGCACTTCAACCGATTCGCCATGTTGGGTATAGGAGTTTAACCACTTCACTAAAACCCATAGGGTTATAATAATGGTAACGCTAGCGATTCCAAAATGAATGAAAAATTGTTTTGATTTTAAAAAGGCAAAAAATCCCTTCATACGTTTAATAAGCTAATTTACTTATTTATTTTTTTATGGGATGTTTTTAAGATTTTTTACGATTGTTCAGTTCATCGCGAATACGCGAAGCTGTTTCGTATTGTTCTTCATCAAGGGCAGTTTGAAGAAGGTTTTTTAATTCTTCAGTGCTTTTGCTTTGCAAGCTACCTTCTTTCACCACTTCTTCTCCTTCTTTCACTTCAGTTTCGGCTTCAACACTACTCGTAATCCCAGCGGTTTCATCATCCAATACAATTCCGGCTGATTTCAGAATAAATTCGTAAGTAAAAATAGGGCAGTTAAAGCGAACGGCTAAGGCAATGGCATCACTGGTACGGGCGTCGATTTCTACATCTTTAGTGCCATCGTTACAAATTAACTTAGCGTAAAAAATACCTTCCACTAAATTGTAAATAAGTACTTCGTTAACGTTTATGTCAAATGTTTCGCAAAAGGTTTTAAATAAATCGTGGGTGAGCGGACGACTTGGCGTCATTTTCTCTAACTCAATGGCAATGGCTTGTGCTTCGAAACCACCAATAATAATTGGTAAGCGGCGCGTACCTGCACTTTCACCTAATACAAGTGCATATGCACCCGATTGGGTTTGGCTGTAGGATAAACCTACAATTTCGAGCCTTACTTTTTTCATTCCCATGAGAGCATCTAATTTACAAAAAAAGTATTATTAATTTTGATTGGCTTTTAACTTTTTAACAGCTTCTATAAGCTTCGGCACGATGGTAAATGCATCACCAACCACACCATAATCTGCCGATTTAAAAAATGGCGCTTCTTTATCGTTATTAATTACAACAATAGTTTTACTGCCATTAACCCCTGCTAAATGTTGAATCGCTCCTGAAATACCAATAGCGATATATAAGTTCGGACGAATAGCAATACCTGTTTGTCCAACATGTTCGTGATGTGGACGCCAGTGCATATCGGCAACCGGACGAGAACAAGCAGTTGTTGCATTTAAATTTTTAGCTAATTCTTCAACCATGGCCCAATTTTCAGGGCCTTTTAATCCACGACCTGCGCTTACTACTAATTCAGCTTCAGGTAATGGAATCATTCCACCAACATCAGTTGATTTTTGTTCTTTCACTTTAATTTTTGATGTACCTAATTCAACAGCAAAATCTGCAACTGTTGCAGCATTTGTTCCCAATGAAACAGGAAATGAATTTGGTAATAATGAAATTACTTTTACATCGCTATGAATGGTATAAAGTGCGGTAGCTTTACCTGAGAAAACATTTTTCTTTACTTCTAAAGTCGCGCCGTTTACAGTTGGATAATCTACTGCACCTGCCACTAAACCTGCTTTTAACTTTGCAGATAAACGCGGAGCAACAGCTTTACCTGTAATGTCGAAAGCAAACACAATTACTTTTGCGTCTTCCGCTTTTGCTGCTTGTTCAACGGCTGAACAAATTAACGCGCTGTCTAAACTTTTTAAAGCATCATTCTTAACCGAAAGAATTTTTTTCGCACCTGCTTTTCCAATTTCTTCCAACTGAGCAGCATCTGCATTAGCAACAATTGCAGTTACAGTTGTACCTGTAAGTTCTGCAATTTTCGCTCCGTAGTTAACTGCCTCGAGAGAAGCTTTCTTAACTTTTCCTTTGTTGATCTCTGTGTAAACTAGAACCGACATATCTTAATTTTTTATAGTCTTTATAAATCTTTTTATCTCTTAAGTCTCTTTATATCCCTTAAGTTTTTTTAATCCTTTAGATAACCTTAGCTTCTGTGTGTAATAAATTCACCAACTCATCCATGTTATTCTCATCTATCATTTTGCAAGTTGTTCTTCCTGCAGAAAGCGTATAAGATTTGATGCTTGTTAATTTATCATTATTAGTAGCTGGTACAACCGTCAACGGTTTTGTACGAGCGCCCATAATTCCTTTCATGTTCGGGATGCGTTGTTCTGCCATTCCTTTTGCGCAAGAAATTACCATTGGTAAATCACAATCTACAACCTGAATTCCGCCATCAATATCATGCTCAATTGTAGCGGTATTTCCGTTGATATCTAATTTAGTAGCAAGAGATACAAAGGGTAAATCCATAAATCCTGAAATCATTGCACCAACTGAAGAACCATTGTAGTTAATCGTCTCTTTACCCACCATTACTAAATCATAACCATTAGTTTTTGCATAAGTAGCAATTTGTTCAGCTACGAAATAAGCATCCGGACCTTCAGCATCAATACGAACTCCATCATCAGCTCCTAAAGCAAAACCTTTACGAATTGTGGCATCGCAATCAGCTAAACCAACATTAATAATAGTTACTTTTTCAGCTTTACCGGACTCTTTTAACTCAAGAGCACGAACAAGGGCGTACCACTCGTCGTATGGGTTAATTATGAACTGAACACCTGCTGTGTTAAATTTTGTATCATTGTCGCTGAACGCTATTTTGGTAGTCGTATCAGGAACATTACTTATGGCTACTAGTATCTTCATTTTTATACCTAAAAAACGGTGCGCAAAGTTAAAAATTTAGGTCGTTTAGCAAAAAAAAGTTTAGGCCCTGTTTTCCTTTGATTTCAACAAACTACATAAGCTTTAAAACAGGCATTTTAAGAGGGTTTTTGCCAATAAATTCTTAATCTTCTTCTAATAATTTATAACAATAAGCTATGTAGTACGAGTAAAAACTCTAATTTTGTTGCACGTAAATTGTACCTATGAGAGTTATAGAATTTCGTGAAGCCCTAAGAGAAGCCCTGAGCGAGGAAATGCGCCGCGACCCCAATGTTTTTTTAATGGGTGAAGAAGTAGCCGAATACAATGGTGCCTACAAGGTTAGCAAAGGAATGTTGGCTGAATTTGGAGAAAAACGCGTTATTGATACCCCAATTGCCGAGCTTGGTTTTACAGGTATTGGCGTAGGTGCTGCCATGAACGGTTTACGCCCGGTGATTGAATTTATGACTTTCAATTTTTCATTAGTCGCTATCGACCAAATTATAAACTCAGCCGCAAAAATTTTAAGCATGAGTGGCGGACAATACAGTGCTCCAATTGTGTTTCGCGGACCGACTGCGAGTGCGGGCATGTTAAGTTCTCAGCATTCACAAGCTTTCGAAAATTGGTATGCAAATTGTCCAGGATTAAAAGTGGTTGTTCCAAGTAATCCATACGATGCAAAAGGATTACTAAAATCTGCTATTCGTGATAACGATCCTGTAATTTTTATGGAGAGTGAGCAGATGTATGGTGATAAAATGGAGGTTCCTGAAGAGGAATATTTAATTCCGATTGGTGTTGCTGATATTAAAAAACCTGGAAGCGATGTTACCATTGTTTCATTTGGAAAAATAATGAAAGTGGCTTTAGCAGCAGCAGCCGAATTAGAAAAAGAAGGTATCAGTACTGAGGTGATTGATTTAAGAACGGTTCGTCCGATTGATTATGATGCCATCATTACTTCAGTTAAAAAAACAAACCGTTTGGTAATTGTTGAAGAAGCTTGGCCATTAGCAAGTATATCGAGTGAAATTGCTTTTAACGTGCAAAAAAATGCTTTCGATTATTTGGATGCGCCAATCCGTCGTATTACAACAGCGGATGTACCTTTGCCGTATGCTCCTACTTTAATTGAAGCATCTTTACCAAATACAGCGAAAGTAATTCAAGCAGTAAAAGATGTAATGTATAGATAGTTCGTAGTTGGTAGTTCAGAGTTCGTAGATGACCTTTGTGTACTTTGCGGAAATCTTGGCGACCTTTGCGGTTAAATAAAATTTTAAATGGTTTCTTTTGATAATACACAAATCGCATTTATTTCCAAAAGTGATTCAGATTTAAAAAAATCTTATCTCTTATTTAAATTAATTAGTAATCCCTTATTGGTAAAATACGGAGGAGGATTAGCGCCTTTAGGTTTGAAATTGGGATTTAAGGGCTTGATAAAAAGTACCATTTTCAAGCAGTTTGTAGGCGGAGAAGATATTAAGGATTGTAATAATGCAATTACACAATTAGGAAAATATAACATTGGTACGATTTTAGATTACAGTGTTGAAGGAAAAGAAAGCGAAGTTGATTTTGAAGTCTGTTGTAAAGAAACTATCGCAACTATTCATCGCGCTAAGGGAGATAAGCATATTCCGTTTTGTGTTTTTAAAGTGACGGGTTTAGCACGTTTTGATTTATTGGAAAAAGTAACAGCGAAACAAACATTAACAAAAGAAGAAACTGAAGAATACGAACGTGTAAAACAACGCGTGAATAAAATTTGTTCGGAGGCATGCGAAAACAACAAGCCCATATTTTTTGATGCTGAAGAAAGCTGGATACAAATAGCAATTGATGATTTAGCCAATGAAAACATGGCGCGTTACAATAAAGATTCGGCAATTGTTTACAATACCTTTCAAATGTATCGTAAAGATCGTTTAGCGTATTTAAACGAATCAGTTGCGAATGGAAAAACAGGTGGATATCATGTAGGAGCGAAATTAGTTCGCGGTGCTTACATGGAAAAAGAACGCAAACGTGCTGCAGAAAAAGGATACGCTTCACCAATTCAGGATTCAAAAGAAAATAGCGATAAAGATTATAATGCAGCTCTCGAATTTTGCGTGAATAATATTGATTGCATGGGCTTATGCGCAGGAACACACAACGAAAAAAGCAGTTTGGTGTTGGTAGATTTAATGCAGAAAAAAAACATTGATCCAAGCGACAAACGCATTTACTTCTCTCAATTATTGGGAATGAGTGATCATATTAGCTTCAATTTATCGCAAAGCAATTATAATGTGGCAAAGTATGTGCCGTACGGGCCGGTGAAAGAAGTGCTTCCTTATTTAATTCGCCGCGCTCAAGAAAACACGAGCGTAAAAGGCCAAACCGGAAGAGAACTATCTCTTATTATTAAGGAGAAGAATAGAAGGAAAGCCTCCAAATAATAAAGAACCTGAAACAAGTTCAGGTTGACAGTTTCCTTCGATTTTACAAAAATTGGCTATTTTATCTTAAGGAATAGATAATACTTTGTAGAATAATTCGTTCTCTACATTAAAACCCCTCCAAATGAAAAAAAACGACTGGCTACTCCTTGTTTCAGTTCTGCTTTACAGCTTTTTATTTTATCAGCAATCCGCAGGCATTAATTTTCTTCTTTTTAATATTGTTTTAGTCATCGGGTTACTTCTTAAAAACCCAACGGGTTTAAAAGATAAGAGTTGGTTAGCCGCCGCCGCAGGGTCATTAATTTCTTCCGCTTGTATTATGTATTATTCGAGTCCGCTCGCTATAGTCACTAATATTTTTTCTTTGGGTTTATTATCGGTGTTTAGTTTTTCTGCTAAAACCTCCATCTTCACTTCATTATTCATGACGCTTTGCTCTGTTGGTTCTTCTTGTGTATTTATGTTCATAGATATGACGAGACGCCGTAAAAAAAATAAGTCGGAAGAAAAAACTAAACGCCCTGTTTATGTAACTGTATTGATGTTGTTGTTTGTAGTGGTTATTACCATTGTATTTTTTGTCATGTATCAATCCTCGAATCCTTTGTTTAAAGAGTTCACTAAAAATATTAATCTCGATTTTATTTCTTTCCCTTGGATATTTTTCACGCTTGGTGGTTTGTTATTAATGTATGGATTTTATTACAATCGTCATTTAACCGGACTCACAGATAGAGATGAAAACGCGGATAATAATTTAAATGAAGATGAAGCCAATTCGCCAGGCTTCTTAAATAAATTATTCAAACTCGATACCGAACATTTAACTGGAACCATTTTATTAGTAGTTCTGAATTTAATGTTGCTGTTATTGAACTCACTCGATGTTGTGTATTTATGGGTGGATGGAACATTACCTGAAGGGATGAAGCATAAAGAATTTGTGCATGATGGAGTAGGGGCTTTAATTGCTTCCTTGATTTTCGCTATCATTATTATGTTGTATTATTTCAGAGGACGATTAAATTATCATTCAAAAAATAAAACTTTAAAACTGTTGGCTTATGTGTGGATTGCACAAAATATTTTCATGATTTTCTCAACGGCATATCGTAACAATATGTATATCGAGGAGTCGGGTATTAGCTACAAAAAAATTGGCCTATATGTTTATTTAATGTTGTGTTTAATTGGCTTGGTAACGACATATATTAAAATCAGCAAAAACAAAAGCAACATGTATTTAATTCGTGTTAATCCCTGGGGCTATTATTCCATTATGGTAATAAGTTGTTTAGTGAATTGGGATGTTATTATTACCGACTTTAATTTAAATAAAGCGTTCAAAGAAAATAAAAAATTGGAAAAATATTATTTAGCAGATTTAAGTTTTAAAAATTTACCTCAGTTATTAGTATTACCTGATTCTGTAAAAGCGTATGATGATTACGAAGCACGTGATTATTATTATTCCTTACGCGGAACGTATTTTAGTAGTTTCAAAATTGCTTTGGATAAAAAATTATTCAATTTCATGAAGGAGATGCAAAATCCGGATTGGCAATCATGGTGCGCCGAAAAATCGAGGGTGCACAATGCAGTATTAGCTTTAAACGAACAAAAACTAATCAAGAAATTAGATTTAAGTTCAGAAAGCTATATCAATTCGTTAGAACCGATTAAAGAACTAAGTAATTTAGAAAATATTATTCTGGATAATAATAATTTCAAGAAGCTAGATGAATTGTCTTTCTTTCCGCATTTAAAATTTTTATCCATTCGTTCCAATCAATTAGATTCATTAGATAAATTACCGCTGCTAAATGAATTGGAAGATTTCAAAGCAGGCGAAAACCCTTTCACTTCGGGTTTATCAAAACTGAAAAACGCACCCAATTTAAAAACCCTCGAATTACAAGGCGTTGGTGTAAATGATTTGGCAGTTGTATCTGAATTAAAAAAACTGGAAACATTAGATATTTCGAGAAACTCGCTTACCGATTTCTCTCCTCTTGCTAAAAATTCAAGTTTAATCACGCTTAATATTAATACAACTTTCAGAGGTAAAATTGATTCGTTCCCTGTAATTCCTTCTTTAACAAGTTTGGATATTAGTCAGAACGAAATAACTACTGCCAATGCAAATGAAATTTTCAATCAATTAAAAGGTTGTGTAAATGTTTCAACGCTGAGTGTTTCTAATAATACACTTTCTAATTTATATGCTTTAGTTAACGATGGTGGGGCGAGTATTGTATTTCCTGATCTTTCTGTTCTACATTTAGAAAATAATGGCATTTATCCAATTGCTGGAGTTGGCGTATATCAAAAACTGAAAGAACTTTATTTAGCGAATAATCAAGTGAAAGACATCGAACCAATTTATAAACTCACTAATTTGGAAGTGTTGAGTATTGAGTATAATCCAATTCAAAAAATGGATGGTATAGAGCAATTAAAAAAGTTGAGGTATTTAAATGTAACTAATTGTGGTATCAGAACAGGTTTCGCATCTTTAGCTACTTTATCTAAGCTCACTAATTTAAATGTTGCAGGAAATAACATCAGTAATTTGAAACCTTTTTCAGGAATAAAATCATTAACCTATTTAAATCTTACCGATAATAAAATAAAAAACCTTGAAGGCATTGAGAATTTAGAAAACTTGGAAGAGTTATATATGACAGGTAACAATATTCAAGACATCACTCCTTTAATGAAACTGAAAAAATTGAAATCAGTTTATATGAATAAAATTAAAGATGCGGATTTAAAGAAATTACAAAAGGCACTACCGAATTGTAAAATTGATGATAATACTTATAACAGTCCTGATAATTCAGAAATAGCAAGACCTATTTAGTGTGTTCTTTCACCAATAAAATAAATACCGGAAAATGGTCGCTATACCCTGCGGTATATGCACCACCCGAATAAGTTCTGAAAGGATAACCTTTAAAATTCCCGAAGTCACTTTTTAAGTAGGGTTTATTAAAAACAATCGCTCTGTAAAATTCAAATGTTTTATAGCCATCAGGTATTAATGCTCTGCTTAAAAGTGTTTGGTCAAATAAATTCCATGAGTCCTGCCAAGCTAAAGTGCCTATGCCTTGTTTGTATAAAGGTTCCATCGGATTATAGTACATATCGCTTTTTGCATCTTCAATTTTGCTATAAGTTTTTATGGTTTTTCTAACGCTTTCATTCGGTGGATCATCATTTAAATCACCCATAATAATGACTTTATTCAAGGGATTTAATTTTGTAACAGAATCTGCAATGTGACGTGCTACTTTTGCTGCTGCAATACGATTGGGGCGACTTGCCATTTCGCCACCTCGACGTGAAGGCCAGTGATTCACTATTATAGTTAAGTTTTCTCCAAAAAAAGAACCACTAACCACTAATTGGTCGCGTGTTTTATGACCCGAATCAGTTGGCAATACAACTCCGTAAGTTACTACCTTGGTTACCTTAAAATGTTTTGGGTTGTAAATTAATCCTGGATCAACGCCACGGGCATCCGGACCTTCAACTAAAATGGTTTGGTAATTTCTTGATTTTAATTTTGGATCTTTTACTAAATCATCTAAACAGTTTTTATTTTCAATCTCGCATAATCCTAAAATAGATAATCCCTCTGGTGTTGCATCCATGCCCATTTCAGAAATTACTTTTGCTAAATGGTCTATTTTTTCCCAATAACGTTTGCCAGTCCAAGCATTGGTACCTTCAGGTAAAAACTCTTCATCAATTTTTTTTGGGTCATTAAGTGTGTCGTATAGATTCTCTACGTTCCAAAAACCAATGGCTGATACATAGTAATTTTTATCTTTTTGTAAACTGGTTTGGCTCTGCAGAAAGGTTGTGCACAACAGAAAAAGTATTGCAATTATAGTTTTCATGATAAAATTTAATAAGCGCCAAAAATAATCAAATTAAATTAAGCACATCTTTAAATCAGTTTAGATATTGGTTTAGCAGCCATTTTTGCATCTTGTTAAAATTAAAGACATATTTTGTTTACAATTTGATAATAAGTGAATTATTATATTTATTTATATTTGCCCGTCCTTAAAAGAAGTGATCATCCTAGAGGTTATATGTTAAAGGTTCCTTTGATTATAACTAAAACCACTTCCAAATTAAATTAAATGTGTTAAATTGTATATTTTAAAATGATTAAGCGATTTTTTTTACCTCTGACGGCACTTATTTTTGCAGCAAACTTAAATGCGCAAACCGACTCAACCGCCAATGCAACAAAGGATACAACTGCTAACAATAGTGTAAACCTTCCCATTTTCAGCACTTCTGGTGGTGATTTAGATACGGATTTAGAACAACAAGATGTTTCTTCATTGTTAATGTCGAGCCGCGATGTGTTTACTCAATTCGCAAGTTTTCAATTTGGTTCGGCACGTTACCGCATGCGTGGTTATATGGCTGAAAATCAAATGGTGATGATTAACGGTGTTAATGTAAATAATTTAGAAACTGGTTTTAGCTCTTGGAGTAATTGGGGTGGATTAAATGATGTAACTAATTACGTTGAAAATCGCTTTGGAAACGTAGCAAACAGAATGAATTTTTCTGGTCCCGGTGGATACACTAATATTGATTCAAAAGCATCTTCATTTAAAAAAGGTACTCGCGTTTCTTATATGAGCTCGAATCGTATTTTTCAACATCGCGGTATGATTACGCATTCAACCGGAATGATGCAAAATGGTTGGGCAATTACGGTATCAGCATCTACTCGTCAGGGTAATGCACAAAACGGACCAAAAATGTATTCGCCAGGAACATATTTTAACGCGAATGCTTTTTATGTTTCAGTCGATAAAAAATTAAACGATAAACATTTATTAAGCTTTACCGGTTTTGGCGCGCCTATAGAACAAGGTCGTTCGAGTGCAGAAACGCAAGAAGCTTATGAAATTTCAGGATCTAATTATTATAATAGTTTGTGGGGTTATCAAAACGGTAAAGTACGTAACTCAACAGTGAGTACGGTTAATCGCCCAATGATGATGTTATCTCATATTTTTACCCCAACTAATAATTCAAAACTAACAACAACAGCCTATTTTAATTTCGGAAAATCAGGTTTAACTTCATTGAACTTTAATAATGCTCCAAATCCACGTCCGGATTATTACAAGTATTTTCCTAGTTACTTTTACATGTCAGGCGATACCGCTGCAGGAAATTTAGCAACTCAAAATTGGGCAAGCGATGTTAATACTCGCCAAATTAATTGGGATAAATTAATTGCTATGAATCAAGCTAATTTATATTCTGATTCAGGAGTGGTGAATACTACAGATACTAGAGCGAGATACATTGTTGAAAAAAGAGTTGAACAATTGCAGAATTACGGATTCAATACAGTTTATAATAAGCGCAAGGATAAATTATTTTTAAGTGTTGGTGTTAATGGTAATATTTATAAAAACAGAAAATACAAAGTAATGGACGATTTATTAGGCGCCACATTTTGGATTGATGTTGATCAGTTTGCTGAGAACCTAGGTATTAATAGTGCTTTCGCGCAAAGCAATATTGATGCACCTAACCGCAAAATTTATAAAGGTGATAAATTTGGTTACGATTATTCTTTAAATATTAATCGTGGTGAAGTTTGGGGGCAAGCAGAATACGCTTTGAAGTCGTTGGATTTGTATGTTGGTTTAACTTTATCCGACAATCTTATTTGGCGTGATGGATATATAGCTAATGGAAAATTTCCAACCGATAGTAAAGGCAAAAGCGAAAAAGCGAATTTTTTTAATTATGGCGTAAAAGGCGGCTTAACTTATAAGTTATCAGGTCGTCATTTTATAACAGCCAATGGTTCATTCCTAACACGCACACCAGAAGTTGCAAATATTTTTATTGCACCACGTGTTCGAAATGATTTGGTTCAGGGGGTGAAAAGTGAAGAGGTACTATCTGGGGATATAAATTATATTGTTCGCTATCCTGGTTTAAAAATACGTGCTACCTATTATTACGCACAAATTAATAATCAAACATGGGTTCGCACATTTTGGAGTGACTTATATAACAACAATGTGGATTTAATTATGCGAAACGTTAATCAAACGCATCAAGGAGTTGAGTTAGGGATAGAAAAAACATTATTTACTTCTCACGTTATACAAGGTGCTTTTGGTTACGGTCAGTTTGTTTACACCAACCGCCCGCATTTGGATGCCTATCAGGATAATAATAATACAAGTTTATTTACCGATCGAACTGTGTATTTAAAAAATTATAAAGTGGGAGGTACACCACAAATGGTAATGGGTTTAAGTTATAAATACAACGGAAAAAAATTCTGGTATGCTGGATTGTCATTTAATTATTTTGATCAGATTTATATTGAGCCAAATCCAGACAGACGAACTGCTGAATCGGTTGCTAAATATATTAATGCGGATAATGGGGCAAATAATTTAGTAACAGATCAGGAGCGATTACCTAGCTATTTCACCTTAAATGCGCAAGCTGGAAAATCATTCCGTATCAATAAAAAATATTATTTACGCCTTAACTTAACAGTTAATAATTTGTTGAACAACCAAAAAATACGCACAAGTGGTTTCGAGCAATTACGATGGGATCAGGCTAATATCAGCACATTTGACAACAAGTATTATTACATGCAAGGTATTACTTACATGGCAGGATTAAACTTTAGTTTTTAATAGTAGATTTTAAAAAGAAATAAAATGAAAAAGATTTTAGTTTTAATGGTTGTGATTGGAAGCTTAATAACTTTCAATAGTTGCAAGAAAAAATTTGATCAGCCGCCGATTGCTGATGAAACGAAAGGTCACGTTTATTCAGTAGCCGAATTAAGGGCAATTGCTTCGTGTACAGGAAATTGTTCAACAAGATTTACAACTGATGGGTATTTGATTGGCGTTGTGATTGCCGACGAATTAAGTGGCAATTTTTATAAAGAAATATATGTTCGCGATCGTTATAACACAGGTGGTATTCATTTAGTAATGAAAGCATCGCATTGTGATTTTTTTATTGGTGATTCAGTTCATTTAAATTTAAAAGGGTATGATGTAAATATGAATTCATCAACCAACAACATGTTGGAGATTGATACAATTGATTTTGAACACACGATGGTAAAATTTGCTTCCGGCGCAAATCCACAACCCATTGAGATTGGAATGGGGTGCAATTACTCAAACTATCTTTGTGATTTAATTAAAATTAATAACAGCACTTTTATGAGCAGCACTAATGATAAAAACGCAATTTGGGCGGACCCTATTGCGCAAATCTCCAAAAACCGAAATTTAAGAGATGTTGATAGCAATGTTGTAGTTGTAAG
>JAYTSW010000244.1:0-1728 GCA_043745425.1 Sphingobacteriaceae bacterium
CCAAATACTTGAATTTTTATTAAATATGAAAATATCAATTATGATTATTCATTTCAAAGAATAAGTGCTTAAAGCCCACATTTGAATAGTACAAATTTAAAAAAGTTTAAAAATTAGCAATTATTTTTTTGATGAATGGTTAATTGGGCTTTGCTATTTGACAATTAAGTTTTAGATAACCCCTATGTTTTTCCTTTCTTCCTCACCTGAATCTTATCAAATTCCGCTTCATAGTCTTTAAATTCTGTTCCAAAAAGTCTATCCCAAAAACGAAAATGATTACCGTAATTGCCCTTAAACTTGCTATGGTGCATATTGTGGTGCGTACTTGAAATGATAAATCGAAACCAACTTTTATTGAAATTTGCTGGAAAAAACTCATAACCAAGATGCGATTTTATGTTATCCAAAAGCCCCCAAATTTGGATTAATCCCAAAACAGGAGCATAAGTTGGCACAAAAAAAGCCACGGGAAAAATCCAAGAAGTGAGCAAAAAAGGCTCAACCCAGTGAAATGATACGGATGTGAAAGGATTTACATCTATGCTTTCGTGATGCACAGCATGAACATAACGGTAGATTTTGGGATGATGCAAAAAACGGTGACACCAATAAAACCAAGTGTCATCAATCAACATAAACATAAAAAAACTGCCAACAGCATAAAGCGGAGAATAGTCTGAAAGGTTTGTGTAAATTTTGGTATAACCCTGTGAGGCAAGATAAAGAATTATGCTACTAAAAGTTACCCCAACCAAAAGCGTAAAAAACGCATTTTTCAGTTCCGATTTTATTTGATTTTCATCCACTCGTTCTTTTACTTGAATACGCCAATTTCGGAAACGTTTTTTAAATATTTTCCAAACCAAAAAGTAAGCAATTGAGATAAGTGTTCCGTTAAAAAGTACAGCTTGTAAGAAGCCTTTGGGGACATTACTGAAGATTTGTTTGATAATTTCCATTTTATTTATTGAGTTTTATGATGCAAAATTCAATAAAGATTAAGGAAGTATATTTAACAAATGTTAATTAATTTTCTGTCGTCTAATTCTCGATAAACTTTCAGGTTTCATACCCAAAAAAGAGGCAATATACTGCATAGGAACATTTTGGAGTATTTCAGGTTGATTTTCCATGAGTTTTCTGTATCGTTGTTCTGCACTCAAGGTAGCTAAATCATTAGCCCTGTTTTCGGTAGAAGCTATAGCATTTTCAAAAATAATCAAGCTAAATTTCTTGAAACTTTCACATTCATCTATTAAAATAGCAAGATTAGGTCGGTGAATTCTAACTATATCGCACTTAGTAATACATTCCACATTTTCTTTGGCTTTTTTCTGATGAATAAAACTCAAAAATGAAGTCAAAAAAGCGTTGCTTGAACTCAGATTTGTGGTTATTTCATCTCCGTTTTCATCGCAATAAAATAGTCGCATAAACCCCGAAGCAATAAAATATAGATATTCAGGAACTTTGTCTTGTACTTGTAAAATAGTATTTTTTGAAATAGAAACAGTTTCAAAATATTGGTTGCAAAGTTGAATATCCTTATCCGTTAGGATAACAGTTTTATTGATGATATTGATTAGTCTTTCGTGCATTTACAAAGATAAGTTTTTAAATTAAAAGCATTGCAAATAACAAATTTTGAAATAAATATTATTAAATCAGTATTATATTACCGAACCATATTTTTTATATCAAATTATAATACTAAATTTGCAAAAC
>JAYTSW010000245.1:0-6284 GCA_043745425.1 Sphingobacteriaceae bacterium
ATTTTGTCAGGCTAATAAATTGTCTGACTTTTTATATCTCGATTCTGATTTATTAATTTATTGCAACATTAATTCTGTATTTGAGAAGTTAAGCGATTATGATTTCACAATTTCAAAAAAATTAAGTCCACATTGCTGTTATTTTTCTTCATTGGAGAAATTAAATAAATTTTGTGATTTTATTCCGAAATTATATACAGATTCAGATTACACGGATAGATTTTTAATTAAGCAAAAATACCATTTGGATAATAAGTTGAATGGCGGTGTGTGTGATATGACGGCGTTTAACGAATACCAGAAGGAATTACGCGTTAAAGTAAAAGATTTGAGTGTAATTGAGAATAACGAAGTGTTTGATGATAATATTAACGACGTAGATGGATTTGTGATGAAGGATGGAATAAAAGAATTAAGTTTTGAGAACGGGTTTTATTTTGGAACACTTGCTTCAACAAAACAAAAAGTAAAATTCAACACCCTGCATTTTCAAGGACCAGTCAAAGTACGAATTGCAGATTATTACTTAGGCAAAGGATTAAAGAAAATTAAAAGGAAATTACAAATGGACAAGGTGTTAAACAACAATACGTTTTTTTTCAAAGTTGCACGTAAATTAGGATACAAATTTTATTAGAATGTTTAAGTATTATAACATATACAAAAAGGAAGTTAAACGTGTTATTGGTGATGAAGCCAATCATCCACGTGGCTTATGGAAATATTTTTTCAACTGGAAAAAATTAGCTGAATCGAATTCAGTAAAAGCTAAATTACCCTGGATTAGTTTTCCTGTTATTGATTTTTTAAATGCAAACTTAAAATCAGATTCAAAAGTGTTTGAATATGGGGGCGGCGGGTCCACTTTGTTTTTTTTAGACAGAGTAGCTGAAGTTGTAACTGTTGAACACAACAAAGAATGGTTTGAAATTTTATCTTCAGGAATTGGTACTAATTCAAAATGGAAACCTTTATTTATAGAACCGGAAGATACTTTAGAGTTTAATCCAAACAAATTTGCTGATCCTGACTTTTATTTTTCGAGCGATAAAGATTACGCTAATAAAAATTTTAAAAAATATGCTTCTGCGATTGATGTTTATACGGAAGGTTATTTTGATGTTGTATTAGTTGATGGAAGAGTTCGTCCTTCGTGTATGAAACATGGAATTCCTAAAGTAAAAAAAGGAGGTTATTTAATATTAGATAACTCTGATCGCGCCTATTATCTGGAATTTTTTTTAAAGCATGATGCGCATTTATTTGAAGAAGTAATAAATTACAGCGGCCCAACACCTTTTTGTACTTGGTTTAATCGCACAACTGTTTGGAGGAAAAAATAGAACATGGAATTGGCTCCAATAATAGTATTTGCATACAACAGACCTGAGCATACAAAAAAAACTCTTGAAAGTCTGAAGCAAAATGTATTGGCGGATGAATCTGTTTTGTTTATTTATATCGATGGTCCGAAACAAGATGTAAGCTCTGAAGAATTACAGCAAATTAATTTGGTAAAGGAAGTTGTTAAGTCGGAGAAGTGGTGTAAGGAAGTTTATATCGTACAATCTGAAACTAACAAGGGATTGGCGTTTTCTGTGATTAAAGGTGTAACCGAGACGGTAAACAAATACGGAAAGGTAATTGTGATGGAAGATGATTTGGTTTCGGATAAATGGTTTTTAAAATTCATGAATGATTCGTTAATGGTTTATGTAGATGAAATGGATGTTGTTTGCGCAACAGGTTATATTTATCCTGTATCAAAAGCGTTACCCGAAACTTTTTTATTGAAGGGCGCTGATTGCTGGGGTTGGGCCACATGGAAGAGAGGATGGGATATTTTAGAAACTAACGGGGAGAAATTGTTAAATGAATTGGAGGCAAAAAACCTGACAAAGGATTTCGATTTTGATAATTCATATCCATATTTGCAAATGTTGAAGGACCAGATTGAAAGTAAAAATAATTCATGGGCTATTTTATGGTATGCATCGGCTTATTTGAAGAATAAATATTGTTTGTATCCTGGGCATTCACTAATTCATAATATTGGCGTAGATGGCTCAGGAACCCATAGTGGAACAAGCAAAGAATTTGATGTGAAATTGAGAAATGTTGAAATTAGGGTAGAGAAACAAAAGATAGAAGAGGCTAAGGGGATAAAAGAGATAATAGGAGACTATTTCAAACAAGTAAGGGGAATTAAAAATGAAGGTTTTATAAAGAAACTATTGAGAAAAATTGGCGGATAAATTAAAAATATTTTCTGATAAAAAATGGTTACCAGCAAATTGTAATCATGTGATTATGTTATATCCATTTTGGGGTGATATTCCATTATCGGATATCGATCCTGATAAAGGAAGGTTTGATGATTATATTGTTGGCGGAAGAGATTGTTTTGAGATTGTGAATTCAATCATAGAATGTGATTTAGTTGTTTTGCCGTTTGAATATTCATTTGATAATAAAAAAAGGGAAACGGCGACCAATGTGGCACGTTTAGCAAAAGAAAATGGTAAGAAACTGATAGTATTCTTTAATTCCGATTCAACGGTTGAAATTAATTTGGAGCATTCAATTATTTTAAGAACATCTTTCTTTAAATCGAAACAGCGCAGTAATGAAAAAGCTTTTCCGGGATGGAGCATCGATTTTATGAAGAAATTTCAAGGCGATAAATCTCCTATAACAAAAAGACCAAAAGTAAAAATTTCGTATTGTGGTTATGTGGATAAACTGGAAGAATCTAAAACAGGACTCCTGGGTAAAATGAAATCAGCTTTAGCGCCAATCACAAAAGAAAATGAGTCTTACGGAAGTATAATCAGAGGCAAAGCAGTAAGAGCATTGCTTAAAGACAATACTATCGAAACTGATTTTATTATAAGGGATGGTTTTTGGGCACAAGGAATAACTGATAAATTAAAAGTGAGAGACGAGTATATGCAAAATATGTTTAGCTCACCATACGCTCTTGTAACAAGAGGGGCTGGTAATTTTTCGTATCGTTTATTGGAAGTGATGAGTTGTGGGAGAATTCCTGTGTTTATTAATACGGATAGCGTTTTGCCAATGGAAAACAAAATAAATTGGAAAAAGCAAACCGTTTGGTTGGAAGAAAATGAAATTCCTAAAATCGGTAAAGTGGTTTCAGATTTTCATAACTCTGTTTCCGATTCTTATTTTAAAGAGCTTCAAAATCAAAACAGGAAAATTTATGAAGAGTATTTGTCTCCAACGGGATATTTTAAACATTTTAATGCATTAGTATAATTGTCTTACACTTTAAAAAATATTAGTCATCGCTTAACTAAAAAGATAAATTCTCTTTTAGGTAAGATAGATACTACCGCTAATGGAGGTTGGTCTGGCAATTATAAAACATGGGAAGAAGCTTTGTCAAAAACAACAGGTTATAATGAAAACTCCATCTTAAATAAAATAAAGGACAGTATTCTAAAAGTAAAAAACGGTCAAGCTGAATACGAGCGTGATAGTGTTGCTTTTGAAAAATTTGAATATTCGGAGGAATTTTTAAACGCGTTGAAGTCAGTTGTTAAAGATAATTCGTTATCGGTTATTGATTTTGGTGGCTCATTGGGAAGTCAATACTTTCAATACAAACGCTTTTTCGAAGGGGTTGATATCAATTGGATGGTGGTGGAGCAAAAGCACTTTGTGGTGTGTGGGAATAAGGAAATTACAAATCATCAATTAAAATTTTATAACACAATTGAGGAGGCGTTAAATTATAAGCAAGCGAATTGTATTATCTTATCTTCAGTATTGCCATACATAAAGCAACCATTTGAAATGATTGAAAAAATTCTATCATTTAATTTGGACTACATTATTATCGACAGAAACCCTTTTATTGAAGGAGAAAATGATTTATTAACGGTTCAGGTGGTGCCCGAATATATTTACAAAGCAAGTTATCCTGCCAGGTTTTTTAATGAAGTGAAATTTTTGAAAGTGTTCTCGGATAAATATATTGTTAAACATGAACTAAACACTCCCTTCTCAGCTCCAACCATTGTAAGTGGTAAAAAAGCGATTTGGAAAGGATTTATATTGGTAAAGAAATGAGCAAAGTAAATTATTTAAATCTAGGCTGCGGCGCTAAGTTTCATAAAGACTGGACCAATGTTGATTTCATCTCCACAGGCAAGAATGTTATTGGTTATAATCTGACATTAGGTGTTCCATTTGAAGATAATAAGTTTGAAGTAGTGTATCATTCGCATGTCTTGGAGCATTTCCCTAAGGAGAAAGCAAATTTCTTTATTAAAGAATGCCATAGAGTTTTAAAAAAAGGTGGCATCATACGAGTAGCAATTCCCGATTTAGAGCAAATAGCAAAAAATTATTTAAAATATTTAGAAGAAAGTCTGAATAAAACTCCTAAAGCCGCCGAAAAATATGAGTGGTCGTTATTGGAAATGTACGATCAGGTGGTGAGAAATGAAGGTGGCGGAGAAATGATTTCGTTTATTAAAGATGAAACCAAACAAGTGGATGATTTTTTGTTGGAACGTAATGGACAAGAGGTGAAGTTGCTAATGGAAAACATGCGAAAGCAAGCGGAGCCTGAAATGCCTTCTGCCAAAACAAAAACGTCGTTTAATTTGATGGCGCGGATTAAAAATAAATTAATTCGGATGTTGTTAAAAGATGATTATCAAAAACTAAAAGTTGCTAAATTCAGAAGTGAAGGCGAAATTCATCAATGGATGTACGACCGCTATTCATTACAGCAATTATTGCAAAAATGTGGATTTATAGATGTAAAAGTTGTTACAGCCTTTACAAGTAATATTCCCGATTGGAACAGTTATGAATTGGATGGAAAAAATAATTCAATACGTAAACCGGATTCTTTATTTATGGAGGCCAGAAAATAATGACACTTAATTTTGTAACATTATTTAATTCAAATTATTTATCCCGAGGAATCGTTATGTACGAATCCCTGAAAAAACATTGCCCTGATTTTCATTTATATGTTATCACTTTTGATGAAGTAACGTATAATTATTTTCAAAAATTCCCTCAACAGAATTTAACAGCCGTTTCCTTACAGCAATTTGAAGACGAAAAACTATTGGAAATAAAACCATCACGTTCTGCAGGCGAATATTGCTGGTCATGCACGGCTTCAACTGTTCTGTACGCTATTAATACTTATAAATTGAATCACTGTGTTTATGTTGACGCAGACATGTGTTTTTATGCTAACCCACAGGTGTTATTTGATGAATGGGGTAGTAAATCAGTTTTAATAACGGAGCATCGTTATACACCTGAATACGACCAAAGTAAAATAAGCGGGATTTACTGTGTTCAGTTTGTAGGATTTAAGAATGATAAAGATGGTATTGAGGCTGTAACCTATTGGAGAAACGAATGTATTAAATGGTGTTACATGCGAGAAGAAGACGGTAAGTTTGGCGACCAGAAATATTTAGATGATTGGACGACCCGTTTTAAAAATGTTCATTTATTGCAGCATTTAGGTGGCGGAATTGCCCCTTGGAACATGCAACAATACAATTTCACAAAGTCAGGAAGTAAAATAGTTGGTAAAGAAAAATCAAGTGGAAAAGAGTTTGAATCTGTGTTTTTTCATTTCCACGGATTGAAAATATTTAGCGATAATATCTCTTCTTTAACTGGAGAAACTTACGAAATGAACCCCGATGCCCTTGAATTGTTTTACAAGCCTTATGTTGCCGATTTGATGCGTGCTTCAGAGATAATTCATGCCAATACAGATCATTCATTTAACGCGAATGGGGCGGCAAATAATTCGCCATTAAAACCTTTAAATTTTTTATCTTTGTTAAGGTGGTATTTTTATGATATCAGGCAAAGTGTAAGCAATATTAGCGGTAAGAAAACAGTATCAAGAAAAAAGTACCATCATTATATAAATATTTAAAATGGCCAATTTAATAGATCTTAAAACGTTTACGGATACGCGTGGAAATTTAACGGTGGTTGAAAAAGTGCTACCGTTTGATATTAAGCGTGTGTTTTATATTTATGGTGTGGATGATTCAAAAAGGGGCGGACATCGTCACCACAAAACGGTGCAGGCCGCTGTTTGTATTAAAGGCTCTTGTAAAATTTACAATAACAATAATAAAACAGAAGAAGTATTTGAATTAAATGCCCCAAGCAAATGTTTAATATTAAATCCTGAAGACTGGCACTCGATGTATGATTTTTCAAAGGACGCGATCTTAATGGTATTTGCTTCTGAGTTTTTTACCGAT
>JAYTSW010000246.1:0-1725 GCA_043745425.1 Sphingobacteriaceae bacterium
CGAATGTCTAATGGATATTTAAAATTTTGTTTTACGTAATCAATTCCTAATTGTAAAGCTTTAATGTTAGAAGGAATTAATTTTTCTTTTCCTTTAAACTGTTCTGCTAATAATCCTTCAAAAACCGAAAACTCAATATCTAATAAAGCAATCAACGCACCAACATAAACGATGTTTTTAAATAATTGACGTTGACGAGCATCAGTGTATGCTTCATTACACATTTGCATTAATGGAATGCCAATGTAATTAATATCGTCACGAATGTATTGTGGATGTAAAGGTTTTGAGCTATCGTATAAAAAGTAACCGCCTTTTTTTACAGACTTAACATCGCTAAGCATACTCTGCGGATTTACAGCAACAATCATATCAATGCCTTCACGACGACCTAAATATCCTTTTTCGCTCACGCGAACTTCATACCAGGTTGGTAAACCTTGAATGTTTGAAGGGAAAATGTTTTTTGGTGTAACAGGAATTCCCATCCTGAAAATTGCTTTTGTAAATAAAAAGTTAGCGCTGGCAGAACCTGTTCCGTTAACGTTAGCAAAGCGAATTACAAAATCGTTTACTTTACTTTTACTTTCAACAACAGCTTTCTTAACTACTTTAAGCGTAGTTTTTTTAGCCACTTTCTTGCTGCTAACCTTTTTAGTAACTTTTTTACTCACACTCTTGCTTGCTTTCTTTGTTACTTTCTTCGCCACCTTCTTTGTCGCTTTCTTAATTATTTTTTTCTTTAATTTTTTTGACATCCTGTGTGTGTTTTAGTTACATTATAGAAGAATTTTTGCATATCCCAAGCCGAAGTTGGACAACGTTCTGCACATAAACCACAATGCAAACAAACGTTCTCGTCTTTCACCATTACACGTTTTGTTGGTAACACATCCGACACATAAATATCTTGTGTTTTGTTTTTCGCTGGCATTTTTAAAATGTTACGCAAATCACTTTCCTCTTCTGCGTTCTCTGTGAATGTGATACAAGCGGTTGGACAAACATCCATACACGCATCGCACTCAATACATTTGCTTTCGGTAAATACAGTTTGTACATCGCAATTTAAACAACGCTCTGCTTCTTTAAACCCGGTTAAGGGATCAAAACCTAATTCAACTTCTTTTTTTCTATTGGTAAGCGTTAATTTTTTATCAGCTTGTGGAACTACATATCTTAAATCGGAAGTTACTTCACTATCATAACTCCACTCGTGAATTCCCATTTTAGCGCTCACTAAATTTACCATTGGGTCAAGACGTTTATTTAAATCTATTCCCTGACAATAATTATTTATTGAAACCGCTGCCTGATGACCGTGAGCAACTGCTGTGATTACGTTTTTAGGACCCCATGCTGCATCTCCACCAAAAAATACTTTTGGATTTGTTGAGACGAACGTTTTTTCGTTAACGGTTGGCATTTCCCATTTATCAAATTCAATTCCTAAATCGCGTTCAATCCAAGGGAAACTATTTTCTTGTCCAACTGCAATTAATACATCATCCGCTTCGATAAAAACATCTGGTCCGCCAACAGGAACTAATTTTCTTTTTCCAGCATCATCATAAACGGCTGTTACTTTTTCGAAAGTCATTCCTGTTAATTTTCCATTCTCAATAACAAATGATTTGGGAACGTGATTGTCAATGATCGGAATATCTTCGTGTGCAGCATCTTCTTTTTCCCAAGGTGAAGCTTTCATTTCTGCAAATGGAGAGC
>JAYTSW010000247.1:0-6280 GCA_043745425.1 Sphingobacteriaceae bacterium
CAAATATTTGTCCGCTTGCGCAGTACGTTAGAAAACGTTTAAAATACATGGGCATTTATAAAGGCGTGAATTGTGTTTTCTCGGATGAGCTTCCTGCTAAATACTCCATCATGAGAACTGATGGAAGTAAGTTTAAAAAATCGGCTTACGGAACAATTTCCTATTTACCAGCCGTATTTGGTTTGACTTGCGCTTCGGTTGTGATAAAACACATTGCCGACTGGAAAGAAATAAGATAATTTTAGAACAAAGTTACTCTAAACGTAGAAGTATTAGAATTAATGATGTAATACTTTTTTGTTGAAACTGCATTCGGTTGAATCTTATAATTTATTAAATTAATGTAACTAAAATTAGTGGAGCCTGCTTTCTTAACTGAAGCTACCTGCGTTGCTGTAAAAGCACATAATCCGGAAGCAGCATCAACAGTTTTTTTCAACAAAACAGAATCACATCCCAATAACACAACTACCGAATCTGCATTATTAGCATTATTAAACGTAGCATTATACGCTGCATTTTTAGCAATTAAAGTGCTACTAGTTAAAGCAGCAATTGTTGGAAAAGATGATGTAGCAAATGTAAAAGCAGGAACGCTTGTAGTTCCAGTTACAGTCCAAGTTGAACCACTTCCATAATTTATTCCTGAATAAGGTTGTCCGTTAATCGCTTTACCTCCAAAATAATAAGAACCACCACTTTGTTTCACAATTATTGAATCATTACAAGTCACAGTTCCTGCATCTACATAATTATAATTTCCGGGAGCGGTATAAAAAAAAGCAGAAGCTTTACCCAATTTTGTTACATACATATTTGTAAATTCATAAGGAATTTGAGAGGCCATTAAAACACCATCGGCATCAAGCGGAATATTAACAGTTAAAACCGGAGCTGGCGGATTTGTAGGTGTACTCGTAATTGGCGTTGCTGTTTCTTCATCTTTCTTTTTCTTCTTACAGCCAAATGCTAATACCAGCACCAAAACCATTAATATAATTTTCTTCATTTTATTAAATAATAAGTAAAAATAGGATTTTTCACTCGTAAAGTCAAACTAAAATAGGTACTAATCCCCGATTTTTGATTATCTTTAGCGCTCCAATTTATGACCGTTACCGAAGAAATAAACCGCCGCCGAACGTTTGCCATCATCGCCCATCCCGATGCCGGTAAAACAACGCTGACCGAAAAATTATTATTATTCGGGGGTGCTATTCAAACTGCAGGTGCTGTTAAATCGAACAAAATTAAAAAGTCAACCACTTCCGATTTCATGGAAATTGAAAAGCAACGTGGTATTTCTGTTTCTACATCCGTAATGGCTTTTGATTACAGAAATTATAAAGTAAATATTTTAGATACTCCCGGTCACGAAGATTTTGCTGAAGATACTTACCGCACTTTAACGGCAGTTGACAGCGTAATCATGGTGATTGATTGCGTAAAAGGTGTTGAACCTCAAACTAGAAAATTATTGGAAGTGTGTCGCATGCGCAGCACTCCGGTAATTGTTTTCATAAACAAAATGGACCGTGAAGGACAAAACCCATTTGATTTGTTGGATGAAATTGAAAAAGAATTAAAAATAAAAGTTTGTCCGCTCACCTGGCCCATTGGCATTGGTAAATCATTTAAAGGCGTTTACAATTTATATGAGAGAACATTGAATTTATTTCAAGGTGATAGTAAAACAAAAGTTGAAGAAACGCTTGAAATAAAAGATTTATCATCCGGTGAAATTGAGAAACGTATTGGAAATGATTTTTCAGAACAACTTCGTGCCGATGTTGAATTATTAAGTGGCGTGTATGATAAATTGGATAAAGAAAAATATTTAGCAGGACAAATTAGTCCGGTGTTTTTCGGAAGCGCAGTAAATAATTTTGGTATTAAAGAGTTATTGGATTGTTTTGTCGAAGTTGCACCATCACCAAAAGACAGAGACACAGATGCCGGGATTGTAAAACCAAGTGATGCTAAATTCAGCGGTTTTATTTTTAAAATTCATGCGAATCTTGATCCAAAGCATCGCGACAGGATTGCATTTTTAAGAATTTGCTCCGGTAAATTTGAACGAAACAAATATTATCATTTAGTACGCGGAAAAAAAGAATTACGTTTTAGTAATCCAACCGCTTTTATGGCGCAGCAAAAATCAGTTATTGATGAAGCTTATCCTGGTGATGTGATTGGTTTATACGATGCGGGCAATTTTAAAATTGGTGATACTTTAACTGAAGGAGTTGATTTTAATTTTAAAGGCATTCCAAGTTTTTCTCCTGAATTATTTCGTTATGTTACTAATCTCGACCCAATGAAAACTAAACAACTTCAAAAAGGTTTAGAGCAATTAACCGATGAAGGCGTTGCGCAATTATTCACACGAAAAGTGGACGGCCGAAAAGTTATCGGAACAGTTGGTGCTTTACAATTTGAAGTTATTCAACATCGCTTAAAAGCCGAATACAATGCTACTGCCAGTTTTGATCAGATTAATCTTTACAAGGCACTTTGGATTAGTTGTCCGGATAAGAAAAAATTAGAAAGTTTTATGCAAGACCGTTCTGCTCATATCGGGTATGATAAGGAAGAAAGACCTGTATTTTTAGCCGAATCGGCCTGGTTATTGCAAATGGCACAGGAAAAATTCCCCGATGTGCAATTTCATGCTAAAAGTGAGTTCTAAACCTAAAATCTTTAGGTCTACCACTTATTAAACAGCCCGAACCACTTATTGAATAACAGTGAAAATCATTGATTTTAATGTTAAATTTGTGTAGGGGGATGAACACTCAGTTTTCATATAAAAAAATTATAAAAAAGGGTTTGAAATTTATCGTTTTTGCCCTCGTGTTCATTGTGACTGATGTAAAAGCGCAATGTCCTTCACTTAATGTGTTTGCAACTAATTCTCCCTTTAATTGCATTACTTCTACTTCCACCGGTTCAGTTTCGGTAAGTGGCGGTACTGCGCCTTATACTTATACCTGGCTGCCTACCGGCGGAAATTTTTCTGTTGCTCCAGGACTTGTTCCGAATTCATATACGATCAATATAACTGATCTCAATGGCTGCCCTGGTTCTACAGTGTTATTAATATTAAATAACTCTTCCGTAAATATTTTAATGAGTACTCTTAACGTTTCGTGCTTCGGACAAAACGATGGGCAAATAATTGCGACTATAAATGGTTCACCCAATTATCCTGTAGTTTACTCATGGAGCCCATCTGCACCACCTACAGCAACCATCACTAATCTTACTGCTGGTAACTATAATTTAGTGGTGACAGATAACTTAGGTTGCACTTATACCGCCTCAACAACAGTTACACAACCCACTTCTGTTACAGCTACTATAGCAACAAAAACAATTGCATGTAACGGAGGATTATCCAATGCAACAGTTAGTGCTTCAGGAGGTACAGGCGCTTACACCTTCTCGTGGGCACCAACCGTGAGTACATCAACAGTAATAAATAATATTTCGGCAGGAACTTATTCTGTTACTATTAAAGATGCTAATAATTGCGTTTTAACAAAAACAACTACCATAACACAACCTGCTCCAATTACTAATACACTCAATCTTGTTCATGTTACCTGTAATACCTTTACAAACGGTCAGGCATCAAGTAATGTTTCAGGAGGAACACCGGCCTATTCTTATACTTGGTTTCCTGTAAACGTAAACGCTTCCAGTGTTTCTGGTTTAGCGGTTGGTAATTATACATTGGTGGTAAAAGATTCCAAACAGTGCGCATTCACCCAAACTTTTTCCATCAACCAACCTGCTCAACTTACTTATACGTTTGCTCACACTGATGAATTTTGTATTAATGCAGATGGAACCGCTACTGTTACAATGGGGGGAGGTAATGGTCCGTACACCTACAGCTGGACAACTTCACCTGCTCAAACAAATTCGGTAGCTACAGGTTTAGCTGCTGGAAGTTATTCTGTTTTTGTTACTGATGCCAACAATTGTAAAATAACTGCTGCGGTCTCTATAGGGAATCTTAGTAATATGATGGCCTCTATTCCAACTAAAACTAATGTTAGCTGTAATGGAACTTGCAATGGTGCTGCTACTGCAAGCATAACAGGAAGTTCAGGACCTTATACTTACAATTGGATAGGAATTCCGACTGGCACTTTACCAACCATTACTGGTTTATGCCAAGGACAATACACAGTAAAAATTACGGATCCTTCAGGTTGTTATACGCAAACGAGTGTTGTAATAACCGAACCCGCAGCAATGAGTTATAGCGTTGGTGGCGTAAATATTATTTGTTACGGACAAAGCACCACTCTTACAGGAAGCGTTACAGGAGGTACTCCAGGTTACACATTCAATTGGCAGCCCGGAGGTTTAACCGGAACTTCTGTTGCAGTATCTCCAACCACTACCACAGGTTTTTCTTTAACGGTTACCGACAGTAAAGGTTGTGTTGGCCCGCCAAAAGTTTATTCAGTTACTGTGAATGCACCAATAAGTATTAATGCTGGTGCTAATAGCGTAACAGTTTGTCCGAATGTAACAACATCAGTCACCGTTAATGCTATTGGTGGAAATGGGATTTACACTTACAATTGGATGCCGGGTGGTATTACTACTAATAGCATCAGTGTTAATTTACAAACCACTACAATTTATACAGTAACAATTAGTGATGGTTGTGGAAGTACACCTGTAAGTACAACAGTAAGCATAAATGTTTTTCAAATTCAGAATCCATCATTCACGGTTTCATCTACAAAAGGATGTGAACCTTTTTGCACGCAATTTAGTAATACATCAACAGGAACAACAACCGCCTTGTGGAATTTTGGTGATTTTTCACCGCCTGTTCAAAGTCCTGTAGTAACGCACTGCTACACTACCCCAGGAACGTATAGCGTTGCGTTAATGATTACAAATGCTCAGGGTTGTAAATTTACCTTGATTAAACCAAACATTATTATTGTTTATGGAAAACCTCTCGCCGACTTTGTTCAACACCCAAATGTTATTGATTTAAATCATAATGATGCCACATTTGAAAACGCTTCTGTTAATGCTACAACATTTTCTTGGTCGCTCGATGGAACTCCTATGTCGGCACAAAGTAATTTCGATTACACTTTTTCGCAAGTGGGTTGCTACAACTTACAATTAGTAGCTTCTAATGTCGGAACATCAAATAATGTTTGTCGCGATACAATTTCAAAACAAATTTGTGTAACAGAAGGATTTAATTTTTGGATACCGAATGCGTTTTCTCCAGACTTGGATGGGAAGAATGATTATTTCTATCCGAAAGGAACAGGTTGGGTAGAAACAGATTTTAGATTTGAAATTTACGATCGCTGGGGTACTTTAATTTATAAAACCACTGATACAACCGGACAATGGGACGGAAGATACGGCGGCATGAGAGCAACAGATGAAATTTATGTATGGCGTGTTTTTGTTAGAGATATTTACGATGATGAACATGAATATCGCGGAAATGTTTTATTAATGAGATAATTTTTAAATACGTTCAGCATGAAACAAATTTTATTTATAGTAACAATTATCTTGAGTAATTCATTGTTTTCACAAACGGGTTATGTTGTAAATACAGTGCAGGACTTTTCTGATTTTTCTTGCAGCGGTACGTGTCCCGCATGGAGTTTACCCGGTAATTTCTGTTATCCTAACAATTCAAATACACAACAAGATAAAATAACTAAATATTTTTGGCTTACTTGTACAGCTAATGCTGACTCCATTGTATTTACTTACAAATTTAAATCAAACGGAGGCCAGGCCAGTAATTACATGATTCAAACCGATATTTTGAATCAAATTAAAAGTACTGACACAAGAACATTTACAACAATTGATTCGGGAAATGTTTACGGTCGATGGATAAACTACCCATATATTTCACCGGTTGTTTTTAATGTGCTAATGACAAAACAAGGTCCAACTTCAGGAAATTTTTGTGTTACTATTAGTGATTTAATTGTAAAGGCGTATTGTCCGACCCCTTTGGGAATTCAGCAAACAAATTCCGACAATTTATATAGCATTTGGACTTATGCAGACAAAATATATTTTTCCGAGAACTTAAAAGGAAAAACTTACTCACTTTATGATTTACAAGGTGGTTTAATTGAAAAAAATACACTTCAAACAAATCAAATTGAAATGATAGCTCAAAAGGGGTTAGTGTTTGTTGAAATCGAAAACCATTATTTCAAATTATTCATTCAATAATTTTTATCCCACCTTCGCCCAATCGGGA
>JAYTSW010000248.1:0-23727 GCA_043745425.1 Sphingobacteriaceae bacterium
CAAACTTGAATCTTTTACCAGCGACTATACACGTTTTGCCCATTTTTTATTTTACTATCCATACGAAGAGGATAAATTTGGTAATTCCGAAATATACAAAATGCTTAAAAAAGCACCTTATCTGAAAGAAGACCGTCCGGCCTTAATCAAAGATCTGGTTTTTATCCGTCAACTTTTTGAACTCATCAAATGTGAAGAAGGCGCAGCCTTAGTTCAGAAAGAAATTGATTACCTAAAAAAATAAACTTTTTTTTAAATAGTGGTAACTGTAGCAAAAAATCCTTTGCCCTGTTTACATTTTTTCTTTTCTAAAAATTCGGGGGTATTCGTAGGGGGTAATTTCACCTAATCTTTTTCATTTTCATGCGTATTAGTATGTAGAAACCGTCAACACGACTAACGGTCAACAAAAACTGTCAATACATCTACATATAATATGAAAGCTATGAATAACATAACAGTTACCCGTCAAAAATGCAATCAGAGAACATCCGAAAATATGTGTCAATCAATTTCAACTCATCTTAATTCATCATAATATGTCAAAACACAGCATAATCCTAAACCCAGACCAAAATAGTAACAGAGATTTGTCAGGACAAATAAAAAGTAATCTTTTAAACTAAATCATCATGAGCAAAACAGCAATTATCAGTATCCCGGAATGTGCCACTTCGCATGTATTAACATCGATGCAGGACAATAACATGAAATGTAATTATCTGGGCATAGATCAGGGAGGGAAAATCCTAATGGAAGTAACCTATGAAATAACGCAGGAAGATCTTATGGGGCACTTAAACAAACATATTATAAAGTCTGAAGAGATCTTGACCGAATTATATAATTCCTATCGTGAATATATAAAAATTCAGGACAAAGAATCCGATGAGGTTTTAAAAAAGATCAAGGAAAAACTGGCGCAAATAAATAATAAACATAATAACTACAAACATGGAAACGGAAAATAATAAAACCAAAAGTGAAGAAAAAAAAGAAGATCAGCAAAGCAACAAGCAAAATACAAATGCTAATGCAGGCTTTGATTTCAGCCAGTTGCTAAATGATAAAAATATAGCTGAAATTTTAAAACATCTTTTATCAGGAGCGGGCGCAATGGCTGGTAACTATTTTATATGGATAAAACCTTTGCAGGATAAAATAGAAGCTATGACTAAAACCATTGAAAAACAGGAAGGGAGAATTAAAGAACTGGAAGAAGAACAGGATGAGGTTTCCGATTTCCTTTTTCGTGATCAAAACGGTCAAATGAATGAAAACAGTAAAGTAAGGGGGGAAACTAATAACGATTATTTCAACCTGAACAAAAACATAAATAATAACCGCGAATTTAAAAGATCCCGCAGAGTACGTGTATAATTAAAAAAATAAAACTATGAACGAGAACAAAGAAATATTTGAAAAGATCATAAAAATACCCTCTGACATGCTGATTGACATTTTCTCGATAATTATAAAAGAAAACATAAAACATCAGGTGATCGGGGTAATAGAAAACCGAAGCCTGATCGAGGTTCAATTATGGTATGATAAGAACCTGTCAAAACATGAAAAAGTAATGGAGAACATTATTAGCCTGATCCTGGACTATCAATATTATCGGTCAGATGAGAACGAAGAATTAAACTGGAGGGAAAACTAATGGAACGGTTATGTGGATATTGTAATGAACTTTTTGTGCCTAAACGGAGCGATGCACAATTTTGTTCTCATACATGCAGGCAATTAGCTTATGTATTGCGTAAAGCTATAAAAATGCCGAGAGCGAATTTAAACGGATTGACACTTAATCCTGAAACGTCAACGAAGCAGGATCAGATCAATGATAAACCTGAGGAATTGACGGATAACAATGAACAAGTATCAATTAAAGCCAAAGAAATTCAGCTTTATCCGTCAACTACGGCTGAGATAAACGTCAATGAAAACAAAAAAGAATTATCCGTCAACACGGATAAAGAACCCGAACTGATTTTAAACGCTGATTCAATTAATGAAACGAAAGCCGGTAAAGAAAAAACTGAAGAACGGTATATTGACTATGAAAGCCGATTTGTCAGGGAATTGATTGAGTTAACCGAAAGCAGGGGATACACGGAAAAATTAGCTAGCCTGTCTTATCATGGTTCGGTTCCCGCCGGTTGGATTAGTTTAAGATATAAATGTCTTGTTGAATGTTTGCTCACTTTTTCAGAAATGAAAGAAATAAGCGTTGATGATCTGAAGGAGATCTGCAACAGTTTTACATCCATTATTCAATCCAATTATTTTAAGTCGTTGCCTAATAGTTATCCTTACAAGAACGAGATCGCTAAGTTAAGGAATTCAATAAAACTTCTTTGCTTAGATCATGAGGAAGCTGAATCGTTAAAATTCAGGTTCAAACACGAAACAAAAATACAATTGATCGCAACCCGCTTTGAGTTATCGCAACGTGTTCCTAAAAAACGTTACAGTGAATTGGATTTTAATAAATGAAACAAAAAATTAATAATATGAAAAATAACAGGGCACCGCCGGAACGGTTTTAAAACAGGAAAACAAAAACAGAAGCATAAACAAGAATGAATTAAAAAAATAAAAAGAAAAAAGATGGCAAAGAAAGAAAATATTAAAACAAGACAGTTCGATGTACCAAAAGATTTTATCGGAACATTTTTTAGTGAACTGGAAGAATCAGGTTTATCATACGAGGTAATCGAATATGATACAGACAGTGAAGAATTAATTACCGAGATAGAGTATTCGCCCGAACAGCGGGATGCGGTAATGGATTTAATTGAGTCCATTGAAGAATATTTTGAAGAACAAGGTGAGTCTGAGGAAGAAAGTGACAACTAAAATAAAAAGCAAATAAATGCAAAAATAAAAGCCAGTCACTCTTAAATACTCCTGATTTTCAGAGGGTATTTGAGAGTTAATAAAAGAACTTTTATATGTGGAAAAAAGTAATTATATTAGACTTTAAAGTCACCAAATTGGAGGCTTTCCGCACTAAAAGTTCTTTGAAAAGGCTGGGAGATAAAACGTACTTAAAATGTAAGCCATGAAAAAGCAGGTGAATGAACTTGACCTTGAAAGAGCAAAAATTCTTTTTGGTCAAAAAGAAATCGATGAGAACAAACTCAAAAAGGTGTTGGAACGGATCAAAGTATTTTGCAAGGTAGCGTATCAGCTCTACATCGAAAATGTAGAGCCGGATAAACCCGCTGCCGTTATGAAAAAATTTGAATTCAAACCACCCGATGAGTTCACCAAAGCTGCTTAATAATTTAAAAAATTAGAAATCATGGAAACAAATCATTTTAAAAATTTCGGGAGAGGAAAAAAACAAATCAGCTCCGAAACAAACGAGTGTGTAATTTACACAAGAGTATCAGGTGCAAAACAAATGGACGGGTTAAGTTTAGAGGTGCAAATAAAAGCCGCTAATGAATACGTTGAAAAACACAAACTTAATGTAAGGGAAATCTTTGGAGGTACTTATGAAAGTGCCGCTAATGATGAGCGCAAAGAATTTCAAAGGATGATTAAGTATCTTAAAGCAACAAAACATAAGGTATCAAAAATTCTTGTTTACAGTTTGGAGCGTTTTTCACGTAATGAAAATTCAATTTGGCTAAGTTCGCAACTCCGAAAATTAGGAACGGAAGTAGTTTCGATCACGCAACCAATAGACACTTCAAATCCTGCGGGGATCATGCAACAAAAAATGCTTTTTATATTCGGTGAATTTGATAACCAATTACGCCGTCAGAAAAGTATGGCAGGAATAAAAGAGCATCTGTTACAAGGTGAATGGTGTTCACGACCTCCTGTTGGTTATGATACGGTGAAGGTTAATAAGGAGCGTAAAATTGTAGTAAACGAAATAGGATTGGTTCTTAAAAAAATGTTCTACTGGAAAGCGAAGGAACGCCTGCAAAATGTTGAGATACAAAAACGCCTTGAGAGCTACGGACTGAAGTACAACTTGAGAAGGATTGGTGAAATACTTATGAATCCTTTTTATTGCGGTAAGATAGCACACAAAGCACTCGAAGGCGAACTATCAGATGGTAAACACGAAAAGTTAATACCTGAATCTGTTTTCTTGGAAGCAAATAATATAATGACTGAAAAGAAATTAGGTTTGCAAACCAAAAAAGAACGCCCTGAGATCGCCCTTAAACGTTTTGTGCGTTGCGGTGATTGTAACCAACCCATGCGAGGCTATATCGCTAAAGGATGGAACATACCATATTATAAATGCAACACCAAAGGTTGTAAGTGTAACCGCAACGCCAATAAGGTGAACAGTAAATTTGAGGATATGCTGATTGGGTTAAAGATCAATGAAGAATACCTGCCTTTATTAAAAGAGCAGTTGTTCATCACTTTTGAGGAGTATAACGAGAGTTTGATGCAAGCGGAGAATGCCATTACCCGTCAATTGACGGATATAGATGTCAAACTTGAAAGATTGGATGAGCGTTATATACTTGAAGAATTGACAGGAGAGCTTTACAATAGGTATAAAGCCAAATTCGAGAAGGAGAAAGAGGATTTGCACGCAGAAATGAAGCACAAGCGAATTGAAATGTCGAAGCTAGAAGATTACATTGCCTTTTCACTTGCCTGCTGCACAAACCTCTCTGAAATGTGGGGTTCAGGGAACTATTTACAGCGTCAGGAATTGCAAAATGCGCTGTTTGAATGCGGTATTATATACGACCGCGAAAAAGATGAATGTCGAAGTACAGGCGAAAACGAATTTGTTACCACAGTTGCCCGATTATCAAATGGTTTGAGTAATTTTGATGGCAACAATAAACTAACCATTAACCCAACTTCGGTTGGTGCTGACTAATCGGAGTCGAAGTCAGAAGAAATCAAGCAGTAATCAAATTCACTTCCTTTTCAATTTTCGGAAACTTCCACTTATAATTCTTAGCCGAACTCTTAGTCCATTTAAAGAAATTACCTAAACTCATGGTGTGTTTATAATCGTGAAGTGTTAGTAAAATAAAAAACACGTAAATTAATTTTGGATTACTGCTGCGGTTTAAAATTAAAATGGTAAACATCGTAATTCCTAAATCACCAAAGTGTCCGAATTCAATTACATCTTTTAAGGCTTGGTCAGGAACTTTTATAGCGAAACCATGATTTTTTGAAAGACCTTCTATAATTTTCCCACTCCATGGTTTAAAAGTGAATTCTCTTTTGTTAGTAATGAAGCCAATTCCTTTAGGAAATAATAGTGATAAGAAGAAGCGTTGTGAACGCATTTTTTTTGCAATATTTTTTAAATCTTCATCCGTTACATTCACATTCGCTTCTTGCGCCATATGTTTCTCCACTTTTTCTTTAATCCATTCAGGGTCGTGATTGTAATTTTCTGGTTTAATAAAACTATGTTCAAACGAATTCAAATCTAATTTAGAGTAGGGTGGAAGCAATTTTGTTTTCTTTGCTTTCCATCCTTTGGCAATATCATCGTAACTTACTTTGTATTCGTTAGCCCATTTTGAGTCCGGTCTGTAAAAAATAACTTGTGATGCAAATGGAATAAAATAATCAGCATTTAACACATCCACAATTCCATTTAAATAATCTATGTACTTAGATTTATCTTTTATCGAAACATATTCGCTGTTTTTTCTGAAACTGTTTACGATACTCGCAGGCGAGTAACTACTCAACACCACAATTTTTTTCCCGCTAAGGTTTGTGGCAATAAAATTTTGTAATCTGCTTAGTTGAGATTTTGTTGGTTTGCTGTCGTTCAAATTAATAATAACTGCTTTTGGCGTATCAATCACCAAGCAACTGTCATCATTTAAAAGTGGAATACTTAAAATGGATAAATTCTCTTCAATTTTGTACCAAGTGAATGGCTTTAACGATTTTGTTTTATTGCCTTGTGACGCTAAAAACGTACTAATATTATCCTGAGGCAAAAGCGGAGAAATATAAGTCGGTTTTTTGCCTAATTTACGGATAGAAGCGGTATGATAATGGTCGGGATGCTCATGCGTCACATAACAATACTTTACGTCCTTTAGCTCTTCAATTAGTTGTTGGGTTGGGTAGTTTTGAAGCCACCAGCTCCGCCAATATACCGAGCCTATTAACCAAGGATCGGTTAGTAAAACTGCCTTATTTTGGTCGTTTCTAATAACTAAACTGGCGTGACCTATAGTTTCAATTACCATACGTTTGCAAAAGTACATATTTAATGGATATTACCATTGGTACCTGATAAAACTCATTTTGTCTAAAAAAGTAACCTTTTGGGTTTCCTTACGTAACAATGTAAGTTAGAAATGGCTATTTGGTTAGTCTGCGAAAATCGGTTTTTTGTCGGATTAATGAACAGCGAAGTACAAAAGCTCTTATCTTTGTTATAATATGGACAAAAAAGTCATAATTCCTAAAACAAATGCAACTCCTGAAGTGGAGTTTGATGTTGAGAACAGGAACTTATACGTGAGGGGAAAAATTGTTCCGGAAAACCCTTTCGATTTTTTTGATCATTTCAATCTCACCTTTGATAAATACATTTTAGCTAACCCTGATAATTTGGTTATTAATATGCAGCTGGATTATTTTAATACAGTTTCTTCAAAATTATTATCAAAATTCTTTCTTAAAGCAGTGAGTAATTCACGTCCGACTTTAAATTGGTATTACGAAAAAAACGATATCGAATTAAAAGAAGCAGGCGAAGATTATGCACAGATAATTAATTATCCAATTAATTTAATTGAGGTCGACGAGTTTTAGTCTTCTTTATTTTCTAGAAATTTTTCCAGCGCAAACATTTCATCACGTAAACGGGCGGCTTCTTGAAAGTCCATTTCTTTAGCAGCGCGTAACATGGCGCTTTTTACTTTGCCGATTTGTTTGCGTAATTCTTCTCCGCTCATATATTGCACAACAGGATCTGCTGCAACACTAATGCCTTCTGATTCTGCGTAAGCTTTTACAATTTTTCCATCCATGGTTACTTCGACACCAAAGCCAGGCGTTGATGAAGCTTTTTTACCAGCTTGTGTTGGCGTAATGCCGTGTTTGAAATTATATTCAATTTGTTTTTGTCGGCGACGTTGCGTTTCATCGATGGTGTATTGCATGCTCTTGGTCATTCTATCAGCGTACATTATTACTCGCCCATTTACATTTCGTGCAGCACGACCGGAGGTCTGAACTAAACTTCTTTCATTGCGTAAAAAACCTTCTTTGTCGGCGTCGAGAATAGCAACCAAAGAAACTTCAGGTAAATCTAATCCTTCGCGTAATAAATTTATTCCGACTAACACATCAAACATGCCAACGCGCAGCTGACGTAAAATTTCTATTCTGTCTAAGGTATCAACTTCTGAGTGAATATAACGGCAACGCACATTTAATTTGGTGAGATATTTGGTGAGTTCTTCCGCCATTCTTTTTGTAAGCGTTGTTACTAAAATGCGTTCGTCTTTCGCTGCTATTTTATGAATTTCATCAAGCAAATCATCAACCTGATTTAAACAGGGACGAACTTCTATAATCGGATCCAATACTCCTGTCGGACGAATTAATTGTTCAACGATAACGCCTTCCGATTTTTCTAATTCATATTCTGCCGGAGTTGCACTAATAAATACACTTTGATTTAATAAGGATTCCCATTCTTCAAATTTCAGCGGACGATTATCTAAAGCTGAAGGTAATCGAAAACCAAAATCAACTAAATTTTGTTTGCGTGAAAAATCTCCGCCGTACATCGCGCGTATTTGTGGAATGGTAACATGACTTTCATCAACCATTAATAAATAATCATTCGGAAAATAATCCATTAAACAAAAGGGACGAGTTCCAGGTTGCCTGCCATCAAAATAACGTGAGTAATTTTCAATCCCGCTACAGTAACCGAGTTCACGCATCATTTCCAAATCATAATTCACGCGTTCTTCAATTCGTTTCGCTTCTAAAGTTTTACCAATGGATTTAAAATATTCTACATGCTTTGCCATATCTTCCTGTATAGAATAAATGGATTGTTGCATGGTATCGGGAGCGGTCACGAAAATGTTGGCGGGATAAATATTAAATCCTTCAAATTTTTGAATGACATAACCATTAGCAGCATCAAATGTTTCTATACTTTCAATTTCATCACCGAAAAAAGAAATGCGTACGCAATGATCGGCGTAAGCTAAATTTACATCAACTGTATCACCTTTCACTCTGAAATTAGCACGCTGAAATTCCTCTGTTGTTCTGCTGTATAATGCGCTTACTAATTGATGTAAAAATTTATTTCTCGAAATTTTTTGTCCAACCTCCAATGCAATTACATTTTTTTTAAAATCAGTTGGATTTCCGATACCGTAAATGCAGGAAACAGAACATACTACAATAACGTCTCTTCGTCCTGATAACAATGAAGACGTCGCACTTAATCGTAATTTTTCAATTTCATCATTAATGGCTAAATCTTTTTCAATGTAAGTATCAGTCGTTGGTAAATAAGCTTCGGGCTGATAGTAATCGTAGTAACTCACGAAATATTCTACTGCGTTATTCGGAAAAAACTGTTTGAACTCGTTGTACAACTGCGCCGCAAGTGTTTTATTATGACTTAAAATTAAAGTCGGCTTATTTACGTTTTGAATGACGTTTGCAGCAGTAAATGTCTTGCCTGAGCCCGTAACACCCAATAAAACTTGATTTTTTGTGCCATTGTTAATGCCTTCAGTTAGTTGTCTAATAGCTTCGGGTTGGTCTCCAGTAGGCTGAAATTCGGATATAAGTTCAAAAGACATTAAAGGGAAATTTCTTTTTCGGCAACAACTTTTAATTTTGATAAATCAGCTTTGCAAATTCCGAAAATAACTTCAAAATCCAATTCTTCATAATGATGAGAAATAAAATCGCGGAAACGAATTATTCTTACCCAATCGATTTCAGGATAATTTTTTGATAAATCGGGATTATGTTTTAAGTGTCTTTTAACTAACTCGCTGATTACTTGTAATCGCATACAAATGGCATCAAGCATTAATTGTCCGTGCGGAGTAGCAACAAAATCCGACGCTTTATTAATGCCGGTAAATCTTTGTTCGCAAACCAGAATATGTTCTTTGATAAGTTCAAAAGTGTATTTTGATTCTTCAGACATAAATTAAATCTCTGTTAATTAAATTTAAAAATCTGGCTGATAAATGAGGGCCCTTTCTTACCAAATCAATTTTAAGCTTTAATTTTTCCTGTAAGTGATCACTGATGCCAATTAAAAAATCAAGGGAAGGTGTTTTTATGTTCACAAGTATATCAAGGTCGCTATCATCTTTTTCTTCGTTTCTTGCAAACGAGCCAAAAAGGCCAATTTCTTCCACTCCGAATTTGCTTTGTAAATACGGCTTTTCTTTACGGATAATTTCTATGATGCTATTTTTGTTCATTTCTTAATACAAATATACAAAATTATGATGCTTAAAACGAACCTTTTACCGCCCATGTATTTTACATCTTTTTATGAAAAAATAGACGAAAGCAAACGAATATTGATGTAATTTTGTAAAAAAATAGATGAAGTAGAGCAAAGCTTACTTCGTCATAAAAATTAAAATTATGAGTAAAGGATTAATTGCAGCAATTGTATTTGGTTTAATAGTAATGTTTGGCGGCTTTTGGGCTTGCAGCAAACGTAATGGATTTGTAAGCTTACGCGAAGATGCGAAAGCGCAATGGCAACAAGTAGAAAGTCAGTACCAGCGTCGTATGGATTTAATTCCAAACATCGTTGCTACCGTAAAGGGAGAAGCTAATTTTGAGAAAAGCACCTTAGAAGGCGTTGTTCAGGCAAGAGCTTCTGCTACCCAGGTAAAAGTTAACTTGGACGATATGAATGAAGCTTCTATCGCAAAATATAAAGCTGCTCAAGGCGAAATAAGTAATGCTTTAGGTCGTTTATTAATGGTAACTGAAAACTATCCGAATTTAAAATCGAACGCGGCGTTTGCAGATTTACGAGTTGAATTAGAAGGTTGTGAAAACAGAATTTCTGTTCAGCGTATGACGTATAACGAATCAGTAAAGGGATATAATAAATCTTTACAATTATTCCCGGGCAGTTTATTAGCTGGTGGTTTTTCGCCAATGCCATATTTTGAAGCAGAAGCGGCTGCAGAAAAAGCACCTAAAGTAAGTTTCGAATAATCACCTACGAATACTAATCCTACGAATGTACGAATCTGTATGCATCGGCGAATAGATTCGCACATTCGTATAAATTTGTATTCGTAGATAAATTAAATAAGAATATGCCATTAATATACGCAGCCATAAAAAATATTTTCGTTAATACGGCGGAGAAATTTTTTACCAAAGAGGAGCAGGATTTAATTGTTAAAGCAATTGGTACTGCTGAAAAAAATACATCTGGCGAAATCCGCGTGCATTTAGAAGCTATTTGTTATAGCGATGCAATTATTCGTGCACAAAAAGTTTTCAATAAACTTGGTATACAAAAAACCAAAGAACAAAACGGAATTTTAATTTACATTGCTACCGACAGTCGCAAAATGGCTGTTATTGGTGATGAAGGCATTCATAAAAAATTAGGCGCAGAGTACTGGGATAAAATTGTTCAATCACTTGTTTCTAAATTTAAAAATGGTGAGCATGGACAAGGATTAGCAGATGCTATTATTGATTGCGGAAAACAATTGCAACACTATTTTCCATATACAAGCGATGATAAGAATGAATTAAACGATTCAATTTCATTCAAAGCATGAGGAAATTTTTAGTCTTCATATTTAGTCTCGTTTCTGCATTTTCTTTTTCGCAGGTTGCGCCACGACCAAGTCCAGCAAAATTATATAATAATTTATCGCAGGAATTTCCCAACTTCTTAAGTTCATCAGAAGCTGAAAGTATAGAGCAAAAACTCGAAGCGTTTAGTAGAGAAACCAGTAATCAGATTGTAGTTGTTATTGTTGATGATTTTGGAGGTAATGATGATGTTTCTTACGCTACACAATTAGGAACCGAGTGGGGTGTAGGAAAAAAAGAATCGAATAACGGAATTGTTATTTTAATTAAGGCTACAAAACCACATCGTTTATTTATTGCGGTTGGTTACGGATTAGAAGGTGCTATTCCGGATTTAACGACGAAGCGGATACGTGAAGAAGAAATGAATCCGTATTTAAAAAGCGGAGATAATTACACTGCTATTAGTAATGCCGTTGAAAAGTTAAGTGGACTTGCTAAAGGAGAGATTAATGTAAAAGATTATTCGCAACAAAGTAATTCGAAAGGTTTGGCGAAAATAATTATCATTATAGTAGTCATTCTTATTATTATTTTTACGCGTCGTGGTGGCGGAGGAAGAACTTTTTCTCGTGGTGGTGGATTTTACGGAGGTGGCTTCGGTGGTTTTGGTGGTGGAGGCGGTGGAAGTTCAGGAGGCGGCGGTTTCGGTGGCTTTGGCGGCGGAAGTTTTGGTGGTGGTGGATCAGGTGGGAGTTGGTAACTAAATGCGGAATCCTAAAATACACACGTCATCAATTTGTTCAAGATCACCTTTCCAAGTTTCAAACTCATTAGCTAGTTTTTCATTTTGTTTCTCCACATCTGAATTGAAAACAGATAAAAGCATATTGTTTAGTTGTTTGTATTTGAATTTCTTTCCCTGAGGCCCGCCAAACTGATCAGCATAACCATCAGTAATCAAGTAGAGCATTGAGCCTTTTTTTGCACTAATTGTGTGTAGTTTAAATGAGTCGGTTTTCTCGCCTTTACCAACAGGCATTTTATCTGCTGGGAGTTCTACCAGATGGTTGTCCTCAATTAGAATCGGAGAATTATACGCAGACGCATATGTTATGGAATGATTTTTAGAATCCAAACACATTAGCGTTCCATCGAAACCGTCTTGCTGCCCTTCTTTACTCATGTTTTCAATTAGGCGTTCACGTACATAATTTAATATTTCATGAGGCTGTTCAATATTTTTTTCGTTAATAGCCTCACTCAAAAAGCCAATGCTCAATAAACTCATAAATGCACCTGGAACGCCATGTCCTGTACTGTCGCAAACCGCTAAATAAAATTTATTATCCCTTTTTGTGGCCCAATAAAAATCGCCGCTCACAATGTCTTTTGGCTTAAACAAAACGAAATAGTCTTTAAGGTTATTCTGTAAAAAATCATGGTGGGCTATTAAAGTATATTGTATTCGTTTGGCATAATTAATTGAATCGAGAATTTCTTTTTGCTTCTGTTCTAAAATAAGTTTTTGTGCTGTAATAATTTTATTGGCCTTTTGTTTTAATTGATACCGTTTTAAAATGGTTGCGGCTAAAAAAACAAGTAAAATAATTACAATAATAGTGGAGTAAATAGTGATTTTATTTTTATTGAGTTCAAGGTCCTGAATTTTATTTTCTTTAGTTAAAAGACCTATTTCTTTTTCTTTTTTTTCTGTTTCGTATTTGGCTTCCAGTCCAAAAATCGTTTCTGATATTTTTTCGTTCAACATAGAGTCTTTTAACGCGGAAGTTTTATGATAGTAAAATAATGCTTTATCGGGGTCTTTTTGTTTTTCATAAATAAGAGCAAGGTTTTCATAAGCGTCTCTTAATGTTTTCTTTGAGTTTATTAATTCACCTATTTCAACAGAGCGCAGTGAAAATTCAATTGATTTTTTATAGTCATTCAGTTTTTTGTAGATTGTACCAAGTGAAAGGCAAACAGAACCTATTCCATATTTATCTCCAATTTCTTCTTTAATTTTAAGGGCGTTGTAAAAGTGTTTTATCGCTTCATCATAATTATTTTGTGAATCATAAACGCTTCCGATGTTATTCAATGCTCTTGAAATGCCCGCTTTATCGCCAAGTTCTTCTGCTATTTTAACGGATTGTCGGTAGAAGTCAAGTGCCTTTGTCGGCTGTTTTTGGTAAAAATAAATCCCGGCCAGGTTACTGTACGAATCAGCTATCCCTTGCTTATTGCCAAGTTGTTTTTCAAGTTCAAGAGATTTATTGTGGTATTTAAGCGAGTTTTCATATTGTTCTTGGTACATGTACAATTCTCCAATATTGCTGTACAGAACGGCCTGGCCTTCCAGATTGCCCAGTTGTTCTTTTATGGTGAGACCTTTAAAATAATTCTCAATGGCTTTTGAGTAATCGCCTTTGTATGTATAAACAAGCCCAATTCCTGTATAAGCGCTGGCCATTCCGTTCTTATTCTCAATTTTTTTATTTATTAAGAGGGCAGAACTATAAGCTTCAATAGCAGTGTTGTAATCGGCTTTGTGAAAATAATAATTGCCTTTGTTGAGAAAAGCTTTTGCAGAGCCTTTTTTATAGTCAATATTCTCACTTAATATTAATGCTTCATTAATATAGTCGAATGATTTTTTGGCGTCGGAGTTTTCAAAGTGTTTGGCAAGTGTATTTAATAAAATTACTTTATTAGTATCCCGGGGCGCAGTTTTAAGAACTTTGATAAGGCTGTCCGTATCTTGAGCACGAAAGAAAAGGCTTAAACTAATTAAATAAAAAAATACAAACAAATGGCGTTTAAGAAGCATAAAATGTACCTATAAAGGGCTATCAGTAAATATAAAGAATTTGAGCAATATTATCGTTTTATCGTAAACAAAAAAGCTCCGAACATGAAACGGAGCTTTTTTTTGATTAATTAAATAATAAACCAACTGCACTTATCTACTATCTTTAGTATTACACTATAATGCGTAACAAGTTCAAAAGGAACAGATTTATTTTAAGACGGGCATAACTTTTAAAAGTTACAGCTTCCGCAAATTATTTCTCTCCTTTTTCTCCCTTATCGCCTTTACTTCCTTTGGTATCAATATGAATTCCGCCGTTGCCAATATTTACATTTGCGTCTTTTGATTTAACATGAATACCGTGCTCATCAATATTTACGTTAGCATCTTTCGCATCCACATTAATTGTACCTGGCTCGTTAGGTGGGGGAGGAGGTTTTGGTAAACCGTCTTTGTCTTCATCATCAAAATCCAAACCTGCACAATCCACACACTCTAAACCATTAGCGCCCATTAACCATCTGCGGTTTACCATGTCGCCATCGTAAGTGTTATGTACGTTTTCTATATCGTAAATTATGTTTGTTAAACTTTTGTCAAGAAACACAACTTTACCTTTTGGGACTTTTAAAATCACTTCAATATCCTGCTTCCTGAATTTTTCATTGGCTGCAACAGTAAATATTTCATTGAATACAATGGTGCTGTCGTCCTGCGTAATTTTGTAAGTAATAACCTTCGCTCTTTCAGCTGCGGCACGTTTATCAACGCCACGTGCTTTTTTAATTACATACAACTCAAATTTATCACCTGATGCTTGTAAAATATTTAAACGTGCATAACCAACAATGAATTTTTTACCTTCTGTCTTCGCAACAATATAGTCGCTGTTACGTCGATAGATCCTGCGGTGATTACCATTACCATCATAATCATCAAGGTCTTCTTCATTTACGCCAATCTGTTGGTATAACTCTGATCCCTTGGCAGCACTTAAGTAAAGTGTATCGCGTGTTGTATTGAGGATAACTGGTTCTTTTATTTTTGCTGATTCACTAAAATCCTTTCCAGTGCTAATTCCAACAAACAAGCAGGTAATTAAACCAACCAACCACATCATACCAGCCGAAATGTTTAACCAACGGTTACTGTAGTGAATTTTGAATAATAATTTTACACCACCGTAAATCATCATTAAGAAAGGAATTCCGAAAAATAACGCAACACCAATTAAACCCATTATGTAATGACTTCTTTCCATAAAGAACAAATTAATCCAGTCGCTTAATTCAGTATTAGCGCCAACAATTGAAAAACCGAATACACTAGAAATTAACCCTAACATAAACATCACTCCAAAAATCAACAACACTAAACCAATGATGCGGGCAAAAAATTTAGTGAACATGATTAAGAATTCTTTTAAAAAATTCCCGAGCTTGTCAAAAAAATTATGAGTGCTTTGATTATTTCCTTCACGTATATCTTTGCCAAATTTATTCACACGGTTTTTAAATTGTTCAGCCTCTTCCTTTACACTTTTGCTTATATTATTAATGTCGATTTTTTCACCTTTCATAGCTAATTTATCGGCAGTAGTTTTTGCTTCGGGAATTACAATCCAAAGGATAATGTAAACCCATAAACTTAAACCGCCGAAGAAAACTAACAAGAACATTGCCAAACGAATCCAAACTAAATCAACATCGAAATAATTAGCTATACCCGAACAAACACCACCAACTGCTTTATGATCGGGGTCGCGGAACAAACGTTTTTTCACACCTTCAGTTGTAGTTGAGTAATCATTTTCCTGTTCTTCATTAGAAGATTCGGTTGCACCGTCAACAAACTCTTCGGGTTTGCCCATGGTTTCAATTACCGAATCCACGTCGGCCATTAACACCACTTGTTTTATGGCGCTGGTTTTACCTTGCAGCATTTCCGCTATGCGCGCTTCTATATCGCTCATAATTTCGTTGCCGCCATCGGTTTTACTGAAGTAACCTTTTATAGTACTCAAGTATTTACTAAGCTTATCAAAAGCATCCTCTTCAATATGGAAAATGATGCCGCTAATGTTTATTGTAACTGTCTTATTCATTGTGTTGATTATTAAATGTTTTTAAAATTAGTTTTTAGGGGCAATTGTTTTATTTACTATATCTGCTAACTCGAACCAGGATTGTTGAACTTCTTTTAAATACTGTTCTCCTATTTCAGTGAGCTTGTAATATTTTCTTGGCGGACCGGAAGTGCTTTCTTCCCAACGGTAAGCAAGCAGTCCGGTGTTTTTTAGCCTTGTTAATAGCGGGTAAAGGGTTCCTTCAACTACAACTAACTTTGTTTCCTTTAGCTTCTCGATGATTTCTGTTGGATAAGCATCGCCTTGCGACAAGATGGAAAGTATGCATAGTTCAAGAACACCTTTTCGCATTTGGGCCTTTGTGTTCTCTGAATTTACTGACATGGTTAAATAGTTTTAAAGTTTAATACTACACTGTAAGCAACATTTGCTTTTAGTTTGTTTAAAGTTAATTTCGAAAATTGTTTTTCAATTTCGGCTTTCGCTTCCTTATCATCTGTTTTAGCTAAAACAAAATTTACATTTCCGTTTTCTGATGTGGTAAAAATAACTTCCACTTTTTGGTGTTGTTGAATTGAAAAAATAAGTTTTGGAAATTTTACATGCTCCTTAATTGTTTTTTCTGTTTCAATGGCTATTTCATTTCCGTTTTTTGCTTTTACGAAAAACGAACCTAGTGTTAAAGCAACAAGAGCTGTTACTTTAATTACTTTTCCTGTGATGTTTGCTGTCCTCTTCATTTCTTTATATTATTAGTTTTTTGTTTTTAAGTTTTTTCCTTCTTTCAAGCGCCTCACTGTTCTGCAGGTTCAGTGTATAAGCTATTAGTTGGTGATACAAAGATAAGTGGTTATAAAGGTATTATGCAACACATAGTACTAAAAATGTACTTAAGTAATTGAAAATCAATAAGAATAATTTTTTGTAATCCAATAAAAAACCATAACTTTGCTCCATTAGATTAAAAAAATGCACGATTACGGACAAGATCTTCACCAATTATTGAGTTTACCGGGTATCATCCAACTCCTCACTTTATCAGTACTTGAGATAGTTTTAGGAATAGATAACATCATTTTCATTTCCATCATTGCAGATCGTTTGCCTAAAGTGAACCAGCAGAAGGCGCGAAGAATCGGTTTGATTTTAGCATTAGTAGTAAGATGTTGCCTGTTGTTTTCAATTAACTGGATCACCTCTTTAATCGATCCCTTATTTCATTTAGGTATTTATGGTGTATCGGGTAGGGCTTTGATATTATGTGGAGGTGGTGTTTTTCTTCTTTACAAAACATGGAAAGAAATAATGGAAAAAGTGAACGGCGTCGATCACGAAATGAGTTCTAAAAAAGGAACCGATACTTTTAAAGCAGTAGTATTGCAAATTGTTTTAATTGATATTGTTTTTTCTTTCGATTCTATTTTAACCGCCGTAGCTATTTCTAATAATATCCTAATTATGGTTGGTGCGGTAATAATTTCAATGATATTGATGATTTTGTTCTCGGGTATGGTTGCTGAGTTCATTAACCGCAATCCTGGTATTAAGATGATCGCTTTAACTTTCCTTTTAGCAATAGGTGGAATTTTATTGGGTGAATCTATAGCTGATGCTTATAACACAACAGTTAGCCACGAGCATCATTTTGAAATAAATAAGTATTACGCTTACGTTGCTTTACTTTTCGCTATTATAATAGAGATGTTCAATATGTGGGAGAAAAAGAATAAACGTAAAAAAGATTTTAAACAGGAGTACTAGTTTATATCGAATATAAAATAAGAATGCCCAGGCGGTTAGATTCGTATATTCGGAAACATTCGTATTCGTAGATATTTAGTTCACCTTATCTAATTTCTTTCTAATATCATCCGTCACTTTTTTCTGAGCATCAATTTCTGATTTCTTTTTCGACTGATTAGCTTCATTATCTTTTATATCGCTCTCAGCTTTTGTGATTTTCTTTTTGTAATCTTCAATATCATCTTTGTAACCTTTATTCTTTTTCTCAAGGTCTTTTTGATCGTCTTCTAATTTACCTAAAGCTTTTTCAGCATCATTTACTAAATCTTTTATGTTGTCTTTAGTCATATCAATTGCAAATTCCTTCATCATTTTCTCAATATAATTATATTTATCCTTGGTGGATGAAGTTAAATACGTCCCACCCAAATCAACGGCAACACTCATCGTCACCGTTTTCTTGTCCTTATCTTCATCAAACTTCGAATAAATATCTACTGGATTATTGCCCCAATCTTTTATCTCAATATTATCTCCAAAAATCTCATCACCGCTCCGTTTTACTTTCTCATCTTTAAAGCTATTTAATTTGCTTTTCCATTTTGTCATGGCTTTATCTTTGTCACCTTCAAAAATGGTTGTCGTTAAACAATCATGGCTCCCCGAAGAAAATTTTTCATTTCCGCTTTTTACTTTTACTTCCTGAGCAAACGAATTAACTGCTAATACGATTAAAAGACTTGTTGTAATTTTTTTCATAATGTTAGAATTTTAGTATTTGTTTTTTGTGATACCTAATCTTGTAACTCAAAACTCAATATCCCAAACGCTTTTGCGTTTTTTGTAAAATGATGGCTTAAAATAATTTTTATGCTCTAAAATAAAAGCCATAATAAAATAAATAATAATTGGACTTCCGAATGTGAAGAACGACAAGTAAATAAAATACATACGAATGTTAGTGGTTTTAATACCTAACTTTTTTCCCCACCATTCGCAAACGCCAAAAGCTTGTTGTTCAAACCAGGCTACAATTCGTTTTACCATAATACAAATATAGAAAATTATGAATTATGAATGCGGAATTATGAATTAAGGATAAAATCCTGAATTTCGAAGGGATGATATTTTTCTGGGAATAAAACCAATAGCAAAATAAAACCCCAAAGGGGTAATATAATTAACACGTCGCATTCAGGGTTTTAGCAAGAGATGGGAGGCTATACCACAGTCTAAACACCGTGTATTTTTACAATAATTATCAAAAAGGGTAATTAATCCCTGACTTTCGGCAGCCGTTTTAAACTTTAAGCCTGCTTTTACAAAATGACGCGTTTTAACATTATCCTCAAAAGGAAGGTTTTCAAAACATTCTACAGCCGCATCAATAAATTTATCTTTTCCGGTTTGTTGTCCGTAAAAAAATAAAAAGGGTGCCATGGTATTGATAATAATATTTTCAATTGAATTTTTTCCAATTCCTTTTAGTGCTCTTACTTCAGGGCCATCTAATTTATAATGCTTAGAAAAATAACCATCATGCTTATGAGAAATGGCTTTGTTTAATAATTCAACCGTATTAAATTTTTCAGGATTGGTAAAAAGGTCAGGACATTTATGAATCACCATTGCAAATTGCCATAATCTTACGCTTGGGAAATTAGCAGGGCGTAAGCGTAAGAATTTCCAAAGACTTCCATCGAGTTCTTTTAGTTTGTATTTATTTTTTAAAAACTCAAATTCATTTTGTAATTGTTGAAGGTATTTTGTTTTGTAGGATTTATTTAAGAATCCCGCACAGCCATAAACCAAAGCCTCTAATTGAAACAAATTGGAGGAATGTTTTATTAAAATGGAAAGAGGCAAATGTTTTGCTAATAATTCAAAAGGCTCGGCATTTACTTTAAAACCAAAATTACGAGCCAATAATAAATAAAGTGTTTGTGAAAAATCATTTTGAGCCGATGCAAATAAATGCTGTACGTATTCAGTTTTATTTTCCAATCGCTCAACTAACATACGCTGCAACCACGATTGTAATTTTAAATTTTCTACGTTCTTGATTTGTTTAGAACAGGGTAGGGAATTAGATGATGAAATTAAAGAATTATATTTTCTAAGAATCTTCTCATCCAAATAATTTTTTAATTCTACCACTTCCACATTATGTTTTGTGTTTTGTGGGATGGCTTTATCGTATTTATAAACGACATGGAGAATTAAATTATTGTACGCTTTGTCGTTTTCGTGACCATGTTTTAGCCAGTCGGATGAGTTAACGTGAATTTCAATATTACCAACCAAAGTAATACCATCCACTTCAATTCTGGCATTAAAAAAATCCGGACCAGCATCTTTATTTAATTCGCCTTGATGAAAAATTTTAATTCGTGCACCACTTACACTAATTAATTCTTGTGATTTTAAAAGTTTGTAATTCCAAACGAAATGTAATAACTCTTCCTTCATGACAAAAAAATTATGCCCAGCCTTTAATTTTATAAACAACATAACCCACCCACTCGTGAATGAGCATGTTGAGGTTACCCATCGCTTCGGCATTTGGTAAAAAACAAAAATCCCAATCAAAACGTCGCGGACCGCTCATCCGATTGGTAATATAAGGGGTAATATTTGTATAACCCGCTTTTTTAAATGTGGCTAATGAACGGGGCATATGATAAGCAGATGTAACTAATAAAATAGAACCTTTGAATTGTAAACTATCCAGAATTTTTTTTGAGTAAACTGCATTTTCATAAGTATTTTTCGATTCGTTTTCAATTATTAACGCCGAATCTGGAACATGAATGGTGTTTAAATATTTTTTCACATAAACTCCTTCTTTATGGTCAGGATAACGAATACTCCCAGAACCACCACTAAAAAGTATTTGTTTTATTCTACCACGGTGATATAATTCTAAAGTTTGAAATAAACGATCACCAGCATTCATAAAATCAAAACGTTTTTGGCGCTCATCAATTCTTCCAATACCACCCAATACAATAGCCACATCATATTTTTCTTCAGTCATATAAGTATCATCAGTCACCGGTTCCCAGGCGCGGGCCAGTTCATCAATAAAAAAAGAATTGCAACAAATGTAAATTAAGGCTAGGGCTGATAGTAATAAACGCTTTCTTCTTATCTCATCTCTGGTTTTTATGCCACAAATAATAAGTACGAAAAACCATACCATTGGCGACGTCAAAAAAGTTAATACCTTAGATAAAAAGAAAAACATAATATTGCGAAATTAGTGATTTTTTCTTTCGGCAAGCTCAGGATGACAAAACTATATATTAAAATAATTTGGAATCTCCTGCTATTAACTTTGGTTGGTATTTGCTCATTCTTTTACCAAACAACAGTATATCTGACACATCAATCCTTTGGTCAGTTGCATATATTAGTAAACACTAAAACTTTTGAAGAATACAGCTCAAAAAACAAATTGTCGGCGCAGCAAAAACAAAGTCTCGATTTAATTAATCAAATAAAGTCGTACTCTGTAGATAGTTTGAGCTACAAGCCAACAAAAAATTTCACCACTATTTATAATCAAAACAATTCTCCCATTTTATGGGTAATTACAGCTTCATCCAAGTATAAAATAGAGCCTTTTTACTGGAAATTTCCCGTTGTAGGAAGCGTTTCATACAAAGGGTTTTTTGATAAACAAAAAGCTGTTGCTGCAAAAAATGAATTAATTTGTGAGGGTTATGATGTGGATTTACGCTCTGTTTCGGCTTGGTCAACTTTAGGTTGGTTTAGCGATCCTGTTTTAAGTTCGATGTTGAATAGAAGCAAGGGACATTTGTGTAATTTGATTTTTCACGAATTATTTCACGCCACTTATTATGCACATAGTTCGGTTGATTTTAATGAGAACTTAGCCTCCTTTATAGCACATAAAGCCACCCTTCAGTTTTTGAAAAACGACACGCTTGAGTTAAGAACTTATTTGGAAAGTTATAGCGATAATAAAATTATTGATGCACATATCTCCACCGAATTAAAAATCTTAAATCGGTTTTATGATAGCATTACTCATTTTACGGAAATTCAAAAGTCCATATTAAAACTTCAAAAACTTTCTAAAATAGCCACTTCGTTTGAAGAATTGAAACTAGCCAATCCTAAGAGGGTTAAGCCTATTCAAAATAATATTTTAGAGTTTAAAAATGCCTGGTTTGTTGATTTTGGCCAATATAACAGCCTTCAAGACTCCCTCGAAGGAGTTTTTAACAAAATTTATCACTCTGATTTACATAAAATGGTACAATCTTTGAAATAGAACCTTTCGTAAATAATAGCATTTAAAGTATATTTGATTTATGAAGAAATTGTTCCCCATTCTATTAGCTTTAGTTGGCTTTTATGCCAAATCTCAAAGCGGTTACGACATTAAAATCAACATTAAAAACTTTCCAGATTCACAGGCTTATCTTGCCAAATACACTTTTGGGAAACAATATATTGTGGATACCTGCAAAAACGCAATAAAAGGAAATATTGTTTTTAAAGGTAAAACAGACCTCGATCGGGGCATGTATTTTTTGGCCAGTATGGATAATACTGGAAAAGCTATTCACCGTTTTGATTTTATAGTGGATGATAGTTTTAAGTTTAGTCTTACTTCCGACATGAAAGATTTGCAATACTACCTTAAAAGCGAGGGCTCAAAAGAGAATGAAGAATTTTTTGGATACACCCGTTTTTACATTGATAAAAATAAGGCCTTTGGCGAATTAGGTAAAAGCACAAAAGGCATGAACAAAGCTGACTCTACAAAATTCATGCAGGAAAAAGCTAAAACGTTTACGGAAGAAGTTATAAAATTTGAGTCAGACTTTCTGAAAAATCATCAAGGTTCATTTATTGGCGCTTGGTTAAACTTAAAAACTGAAAAGGAAGCTAAGACGTATCCTGCAGGTTTGAAAACCGCCAACGATTCTATCATGTATCGTTTTAATTATTACAAGAGTCATTATTGGGATGGTGTAGATTTTAAGGATGATAGAGTTCTTCGCAATCAGTTTATTGAAGGGCGTATGAAAAAATTCTTCGAACAAATTGTTCATCAATTGGGCCCCGATACTGTAGCAAGTGAGATTGACAAAATTTTAACACAATGTAAGCCGGAGAGTGAAATGTTTAATTTCCTGTTTGTACATTTTATGGTGGAATATGAAAACCCGAAATTAGTTGGTTTTGATAAAGTGTTTGTGATGTTGGTAGATAATTATATCCGTAAAGGTAAAGCCGGAAAAATTTATGATGAAAAAACAACAATGAAAATTATTGAGAAGGCGGATATCATAAAGCCTTTATTAATTGGTTCTGCGGCACCCGATTTATATATGATTGATACAACCAATGCCAAAGCTGTAAATAAAATGGGTTTCGATACAGCGGTAACTAGCGAATCGGTAACGAAATTGTATTACAAAAACATGGACAAGCTTGCTCCATTATATAAAACCTTATCATCAGTACAAGCCAAATATATTATTTTAGTTTTTTGGGATGTGGATTGTAGTCATTGTGTAACTGAAATTCCAAAATTACTTTCTATTTATCACGATTTAAAAAAGACGATTGATGTTAAAGTATTTTCTGTCTATACACTTTATGAATATGATAAATGGCGTAAATACATTATTGATAAAAAACTGGATTGGATAAATGTTTACGACCCTGTGCATATTAATAACATAAAAACGAAATACGATATTTTTTCAACACCTAAAGTATATTTGCTCGATAAAAACAAAATCATCAAGTCGAAGCACATGCCAGTTGAAAAAATTACCGATTTGATTAAGTCATACGAAGACGAAGAAAAGGCAAAAAAACCTAAGTAGTAATTTAGTAAGAGAAATGAATTATTTAATTGTTTAGATGTTAAGAATATGAAAAAAATTAACTTACTGTTTTGTTTATTGATTAGTGGTATTGGTTTTTCACAAACCGGTTATGATATTAAAATTAATATTAAAGGAGCCAAAGATTCGATGGTGTTTCTGGCAAAATATAATTTTGATAAACAATATATTACAGATACCTGTAAAAAAGTAAAAAATGGACTCATCACCTTTAAAGGAAAAAAGAATTTAGAAAAAGGCGTTTATTTTTTAGTGAGCCAAGATAAAGTTCGTTATTTTGATTTTTTTGTGAATGAAAACAGTAAAATGAATATGTCGAGCGAAATGTCCGACATGGTAAATTCTTTAAAAGCAACGGATTCTAAGGAAAATGAAGATTTTTTCGGTTATATCAAATTCATTACGCAAAAAAATATGGAATTTGGTAA
>JAYTSW010000249.1:0-1719 GCA_043745425.1 Sphingobacteriaceae bacterium
TGTCTACAAAATCAGGGCAAGTTCAATTTGACCTGGTTGGACCCATTAATGGGTAGCTCGAGTTTATATTTAATGAATTAATATTGCTGTTGTTAATGGTATTACCATACATTTTGGGGGTTGACTGCCATAACCCGACTGCTGCTGAGGGAGAATTTGTTGAAAATGTATTTTGTTTAATTACATCTGTCATCATTCTTTCAACAAGGCACCAGCCACCATGAGAATTTGTAAATGTGTTATTATAAACATATGCGGGTGTTAAGTACATAGCATAGCTGCCCAGGAAACATTGCAAATAACCACCGGTAAAATTATTATTAGTAATATGAATGTTATACAATTCACCAACTCCAATACCATCAGGCATTTGAGCATTATAAAAATTCTGTAATATAACCCCTTTCCCGCTAGATGTAGCCATATAAAATGTATTATTGTTAAGAGTTATATTAAAAACATTTTTTGCGGTTATAGCTGTGCCGTTAGTTGGTAGGTTAAAAGTATTATTCTGAAAGTTACAATTATAATAAGCAGTTTGCTCATTGTTGTAAATAGTGATTGGGTTTTCAGCATTACTAAAATTACAATTTGTGAATGAAATTGTTGAAGAATGGTTGGTAATAGTTATTCCTTTCCAATTACCGTTAGGACATCCAAAAGTAACATTGTTAGCAACTATGCGTGCCCCTGATTGAACCTCAATTTTGGCGTTTTCTATAAAATCAATTTGAGCATTACTTAGAGTAAGAGTTGCGCCATTCTGCACTATTACATCTCCCGGAAAATACATAGGATAATTAATCGTAGTATTTTCAGTAATGTATGTTGTCGTTGGACTGTCAGGATTCATAAAAGGTTTAAATATAAATGTACCCTGACCTGAAGTTGATATCCATAGCGACCCATCACTTGGCCTAATTTTCAAAGAATTTACAACTGCAAATAATGGTAGCGGAAATCCTTGTGGAATTCTTTTCCAATCGACATTATTTGTTATGCTACCAATATTTTTATAAATTTGATTTGCTCTATCACCTGTTCTTTTGCCATAAACAGCATATTTACCATTATAAACTTCAACATGTTCAGCGCTAATAAAACCTCCTATGCTATTACCGCCATTATCCCAAGTTATAGAACCTGTTGTTGTGTTTACAGTTCCAATAAATAAACCTGCATTATTGCTGGCTCCTTTTCTTACAGCAAGAGCAAATTTGTTGTTTCCAATAGCTTTTAATGAACCTATACCTATATAATGCCCCAAATCAGGATTTATTTGAGCAGGTAGATTTTGCCTGCCCCAATTTACTCCGCCATTAAGCGAAATAAATATACCGCCTGTATTATTTGTACTATTTTGCTCCAACCAAAGCGCTACAGTTGAACTAGGAGTTCCGGCTGTATTATAAATATTACTTAATGTAAAATGACCGCTAAATAATGTGCCTAATGAACCATTAACTAAAGCCGGAAACTGCGAACCGAAATATGCGTCACTGCTTGAAATAGATTGGTCGCCACTTGGCTCAGTAAATGTTCCCGAATTCCAGTTATCTCCACCATTATCACTATAAAAAACGCCAAGTGTTGAATTATCAGGAACAATTGGAGAGCCTAAATCATTGTAGCTTTTACTAAGCAGTGTTACGATTCGGTATGCGCCTCCCGAAGTTTGAAACATAATACCATCAATAAATGCTCTGTTTGGCGTTGTAT
>JAYTSW010000250.1:0-66011 GCA_043745425.1 Sphingobacteriaceae bacterium
GCATCTACATTTTCAATTTTGTTTTGCGAAAACAAAGTGGTTGTTAACACAACAAATAATATGCAAACTAATTTTTTCATAATTATTTCTTTTTTAATAAAGCCATATAAAAACCATCAAAGCCTTCACTTGGATAAAGTGTTTTATCTTTTACCAATTCAAAAGAATCTTTAAACTCTTCCAAAAATTTCTCAACCTGATTTTGATTTTCCGATGGCAAAACACTGCAGGTAGAATACACCATATATCCACCCGACTTCAACATTACAGAATAATCCTTTAATATTTTGTATTGAAGAACTTTAGTTTTTTCAATAACCTCTGTAGTTAATTTCCATTTGGCATCCGGATTCCGTTTTATAACACCTGTACCACTACAGGGCACATCTAACAATAAACGGTCGGCACTGTTTTGTAAATCTTCAATGGTTTTATCCCCATCAATTAATTTTGCTTCAATATTAAAGGCTCCTGCTCGTTTAGCACGCTTCCTTAAATTCTCCAATTTCCAGTCTGCAATATCGAGCGCAATTATTTTACCTTTATTTTGCATGATAGCTGCTAGATGTAAAGCCTTTCCGCCACCACCGGCGCAAGCATCAATTACTTTTTGTCCAGGCTCAGCATTTAAAAAGGGAACAATTAATTGTGAGCCGGCATCTTGCACTTCAAATAAACCATCCTGAAATAAATCTGAATTAAAAATATTTTGTCGTTTACGTAACTGAATTGCGTTTTCAAAAACATTTAAATCATCAACTTCAATTTCCGCTTCTTTGAATTTTTTTATGAGTTCCGATTTTTTAATTTTCAAAGCGTTTGCTCTTAATATAACGCCAGCTTGTTCATTTAAAGCTTGCGCTTCTTTTAACCATTTTTCTTCCCCTAATTCTTTTTCACATAAATCCCAAAGCTCATCTGGATAAGAATGTAAAATGGCAGGGGATTTTAATAATTTCTTTTTTGTTTCAAATGGCTTTGTGCTGATGCTTTGAAAATCGGGCCATTCAGGAAAAGGAATTCCTTTCTCAAAAAAATAAGCCGCCACAATCATGTTAAAACTTTTTTCAGTGTCTGCTAAATACGATAAATAGCGAAAATGCCGTGTTATATCATAAACCGTCTCAGCTATAAATTTGCGGTCGCGCGACCCTAATTTTGGATTTGCTTTAAAGACTTTCTCTAATACTTTATCAGAATATTTATTATCGAGTACAATTTGCTTTAAACAAGTAATAACTGTTTCAACAAGGGGTTTGTGTAGTTTCATGAATAAGCAAAACTACGAAAGAGTTATTGAAATAAAATTTTAATCATAATAAATTAAACGCCAGCTTCAAATAAACGTTGATTTAGCCAAAGAATGGCCTCGCTTTCGCTATCAAACATTTTTGTAGGCACGCTTGGCTTATTAAAGTTAATGAAGAACTTACCCATTATTCTAACGGATAACGATTTTATAAGTATAGCTTCGGCTATGCGGCCTTCTGGAATATTTGAAGAAGAATATTCTCTCGCCTCTCTAGTGGCTGAGGTTCTTCTTCCAGTAATCACCAAAAGCACATGTGGCTTCCCTAAAGTTAAATCATTCACAATTTTGCGTTGTTCCATCACATCTTCCAGGGTAATTTCGTCATAATCAGACAATACAACCTTTAAAATACCCTGATTATCATACGACATTACGGCCTTTTTGGAGCGAACAATGTTTATGTCTTTTTTGACGATTGCCATACCTAAATGTACAAAAATTATCATTGAGCGGCAAAAAGCGGAATAACACTAAAATGAAAGAAATTTATTAAATTTATGGCATGTATTTAAGGGCTTTATTGATTTTTTTCTTTTTTTCTTTCACAGTTCTAGCTCAAAAACAGCAAAAGTTTTTGGATGCTGGTATTAAATTAATGAGCGAGGAAAAGTATGAAGAGGCTCTTGTTCAACTAAAAAGCGCGGTTTCAGCCAATCCAAAATTTGCTGAGAGTTATTATCAGCGTGGCCGTTGTTATTTAAATCTCGAAAAAAACGCAGATGCGAAAAAGGATTTAGATAAAGCGATAGAATTAGATCCTGCTAAATCAATGTACTATAACTTTCGCGGTATGGCTTGCGAAAATTTGAGTGATACGGTAAATGCTATTTCTAATTTTAAAGAAGCTATTGCTAAAGATAGTACAGACTATCAAGCTTATTTTAACATGGCACGATTGTTAGAAGTGCAACAAAAATTTAAGGAGGCATTGTCATTTATAAATAAAGCTTTAGAAAAAAATCCAAAAGAAGGAAATAGTTACGTTGCCAAAGGAAATATATTACAAAACTTAAAAGATACCGCAGCGGCTATTTCAGTTTATAAAACTGCTTTACGTAACGATAGTAATTTTTATGGCGCTAATTATGCATTAGCTATTTTATATCAGGATAAAAATAATTTTAGATTCGCTTTAAAACATATTAACCGCGCTATTTTAGCGGACGCAAAAAATGCAGAAGGCTATGTTGAAAAAGGATTAATTCTTGAAAATTTAAAAGATTCAGTTGGGGCTTTAAAAAATTACGACAAAGCTATTGAAGTAGATAAAAATTTCTCATTCGCTTATTTTACACGTGGCTCTTATTATCAAACCCATGGGAACAACACTGCTGCCATTGCTGACTTCACTAAAATAATTTCTCTCGATCCTAATGATGCTGATGCTTATGTATCGAGAGCAGAATGTTATTCCGACACAAACAATTGCGCTTCTGCTTTATTGGATTTAGAAGTTGCTAAACGACTTACGCCAAAAGATCCTGATATCTATTTTCAGATTGGAATTTGTCAGGATGAAACACGTTATTACCGAGAAGCTATTGAAAGTTTCAGTAAAGCAATTGCAATTGACAGTACGGCAAATGAATATTTTTACAGTCGCGGAAATTCATATTACAATTTAGAATTACTAGACATGGCCGAGAAAGATTATTTTAAAGCTTTGAAATTGGATAGTACAAATGCAGGACCTTATTTTAACCTTGGGAATATTCATTTTGATAAAAAAGAATTTGATGTTGCTATTGGCTACTATGATAAATATTTAAGTATAGAAACTAAAGACGCAGATGCTTTAGTAAATAGAGGTATTTGCAAAAATGGTTTAGGTTTTGATAAAGAAGCTTGCGCTGATTGGAATGCTGCTTCCGCACTCGGAAGTTTTGAAGCCAAAGAAAACATCAAGAAATTCTGCAAGTAAATTTTCTAGAAAATAGCCATTAGAGATAATGGCAAACCAATTAAAGTAAAGGCAAGAAATACCCAAAATAGCAACGCTTGAAAATCGCTAACAGTTTTAATCCGAGCCTTTAAATATTTTGTCATTACAGTAGTAGGGGTAGAGCAAACAACATTGTAAAAATAGCGAAATGCCTTATAAAACAGATTGTTCCCACATTCTAATGAGCGAATGATTTACTTTATTGAGAGAAGAATTACTTAAAGGGAGTAAAAGTGTTTTTTAACCGAGGGAAGCCATTAATTTAGTTAGTTCCTCGTCGGTTAAATTTCTCCACTCGTCGAGTTTTAATTTACCGAGCTCAATATTCATCACTCTTACTCTCTGTAATTTTATGACTTGGTAATCATAAGCATTACACATTCGGCGTATTTGTCGGTTAAGGCCTTGGGTTAAAGTAATTCTGAAAATACGTTTGGCATTGGGTTCTAAACTTACCTTACATGGTTTTGTTTGTTCACCATTTAAATCAATACCCGCTGCAATTTCATCTAAAAATTTTTTGCGCACCGGTAAGTTAAGTGTAACGATATATTCTTTCTCGTGACCAAATTCTGAATTCGCAATTTTATCAATTATTTCGCCGCGGTTGGTCAGCAAAATTAATCCTTCCGATTCTTTATCTAACCTTCCAATCGGATAAATAGTTTCCGGATGTTTAATAGCGTCAACAATATTGCCTTCAATTTTTTCGGTGGTGCAAATAACACCTTTGGGTTTATTGTAAACAATATAAATGGGCTCAATTTTTTTTATCACTAATTTTTTGCCGTCAACTACCACCACATCACCTTGGTTAAATTTTGTGGTATGCGTTGCAATTTTATCATTTACCAAAACTCTTTTTTCCGAAATTAAATCATAGGCTTTCCTTCTGGAAGTGTATCCATTTAGCGCTATGTATTTATCAATTTTCATTGCACAAAGATATCTTTTCTTTTAACAAATGACTTAATTATTTATCTGCTTAATGTAATAACTTTATACAGTGAGAAAACTACTTCTTATATTTTTCTTTCCGTTTTTATGCGAGGCCCAAACGAATGAAGTTTTGGCAGATAGTTTAATTGCCTATGCCAAACAATTTCAAGGAGTAGAGTATTGTTACGGAAACTGCAGTCCGAAAACAGGATTTGATTGTTCGGGTTTTGTCTATTTTGTTTTTGGCCATTTTAATATTAAGGTCCCTCGTGCCAGTTTGGATTACGAAAAACAAGGAAGAATAATTAACATCGAATCCGCACACAAAGGAGATATAATAGTTTTTACCGGAACCAAACCAAAAAACAGAAAACCTGGGCATGTAGGAATTGTGGTTTCAAATCCAGGTGAGGATTTAAAGTTTATTCATTCATCATCCGGTAAAAAAGCAAATGGGATTATTATTACTAATTATACTACTTCGGCCTATTATCAACAGCGGTTCATAAAAATTGTGCGAGTAGATAGATTAAAGCAATTGCAATAGGCACAGCATAAATTAAAAAGCTATATTTAATACATAAATTTTAGTATGGATAAACGTGAATTTTTAAAAAGCTCTTCTCTATTAGGATTGGGAAGTTTATTAACTTTTCCTTCATTAGAGAAATTAATGCAATCGGTTGAAAATATTTCTTCAACAGAATTAGCCTCTGATGAAGATTTTTGGTTGCAAATTCGGAAAGCATATAAATTAAAACCCGATTATATTAATCTGGAAAATGGATATTACGCCATTCAGCCGGAAGAAATATTGGAAGCATTTATTAAGCACGTGCGTGATGTGAATTTACAAGGCGCCTATTATATGCGCACCGTGCAGTATGATAATAAAAAAGTCATCAATCAAAAATTAGCAGAGGTAGCAGGATGTACATCTGAAGAATTAATTATTACGCGTAACACAACCGAATCATTAGACATGATTATTGGCGGATTGAATTGGCAAGCGGGTGATGAAGCAGTTTACGCTTTGCAGGATTACGGCGCGATGATGGATATGTTTGTTCAAGTAGGAAAAAGGTATGGCGTTGTAAGTAAAGTTATTTCTTTACCAATGAATCCGAAAACAGACGAAGAAATAATTGAATTGTATGAAAAACAAATCACGCCAAAAACAAAATTATTAATGGTGTGCCACATGGTAAATATTACGGGACAAATATTACCAATAAAAAAGATTTGCGACATGGCCCACAAAAAAGGTGTGCAAGTAATGGTTGACGGCGCACATGCTTTTGCACACATCAATTTTAAAATTCCTGATTTGAATTGTGATTATTACGGAGCGAGTTTACATAAATGGCTTAGCGTTCCTCTTGGTGCTGGATTGTTGTATGTAAAAAAAGAAAACATTTCCAAAGTGTGGCCATTATTTGCTGAGGTTGAAAAAAAGGAAGATGATATTTCAAGATTAAATCATACCGGTACAATTCCTGTGCATACAGATTTGGCAATTGCTAATGCAATTGAATTTTATAATAAAGTTGGCGCACAACGAAAAGAAGACCGATTACGTTACTTACAAAATTATTGGACTAAGCAAGTACGCAGTTTGCCAAATGTAATTTTAAATACACCTGAAGACATTCATCGCTCGTGCGGCATTGCAAATGTTGGAATTAAAAACATGAAGCCTGCTGATTTGGCTGAAAAGTTATTGAAGGAATTTAAAATTTATACTGTGGCCATTGATGGTAAAGGCGTACAAGGTTGTCGCATCACACCAAATGTTTACACAACAACACAAGAGCTAGATGAATTAGTTAATGCGTTAAAAAAATTAAGTAAAATATAATCATGAGCACTTTTAAAAATTTATTCTTAGTACAACCCGACATTGCTTATTTGAATTTCGGTTCATTTGGCGCTTGTCCGAAACCAATTTTTGAAGATTATCAGAAATGGCAATTGGAATTGGAACAAGAGCCCGCACAATTTATCACTGTTAACGGTCCGCAATATTTAAAACAATCGCGCGAGGCATTAGCTAAATATGTTAATTGCGATGCTGAAGATTTGGTTTATGTTACCAACCCTTCTTACGGAACAAACATTATCGCAAAAAGTTTAAACCTAAAACCAGGCGATGAAATTTTAACAACACATTTAGAATACGGTGCTGCTGACAAAGCTTGGGAGTATTATTGCAAAAAAGCGGGAGCTAAATATGTGCGACAAAATATCACTTTGCCTTTAACAACTAAAGAAAAATTTATAGAAGAATTTTTTACAAGCCTCACTTCAAAAACTAAATTGATTTTTATTTCACAAATTACGAGTACAACTGGTTTAATTTTTCCTATAAAAGAAATTTGTGAAATCGCAAAAGAAAAAGGTTTAATTACTTTTGTTGATGGAGCACATACGCCAGGACACATTCCATTAAATTTAGCAGAACTAAAAGCAGATATTTTTATTGGGGCTTGTCACAAATGGATGATGACACCAAAAGGAAGTTCGTTTTTGTATGTAAAAAAAGAATTCCAAAACTTATTTGATCCATTAATTGTAAGTTGGGGATATGACGCCATGTTTCCTTCTGATTCTAAATTTTTGGATTATCATCAGCTGCAAGGCACAAGAGATTTTTCGGCATTTCTTACTATTCCAAAAGCCATTGAGTTTATGAAACAAAATAATTGGAAAGAGATATCTGCCAATTGCAGAAAGATGGTAAAAGAAAATGCACAAAGGTTTTGTGAATTAGTTGACTCTATACCTTTATGTCCTATTACAGACGAGTTTCTTGGGCAAATGTTCAGCATTCCAGTTTCAACACCTGAACCCGAAAAATTGCAGCAACATTTATTTGTAAACTATAAAATTGAAATTCCTGTGATGAGGCATGGTGATAAAACATATTTACGCTATTCAATAAACGCATTTAACGAACAAAATGACCTGGATAGATTGCATGAAGCATTAAAAGAAATAATAGAAACCACAGAATTAATAACCGTTAAGAATTTAGTAAAATGAAAAAAGTAATTACATCATCAAACGCACCTTTACCAATTGGACCTTATAGTCATGGAAATTTAGTTCCTGCATCTGGCAATATGTTATTTGTATCCGGACAAGTAGCCAAAGACGCAAAAACAGGAGAGCTTATTTTAGGCGATATAAAAAGTGAAACTAAAAAAGTAATGGAAAATGTTAATGCGGTTTTAACCGAAGGCGGAATGGATTTTACAAATGTTGTAAAGACCACTATTTTTTTAACGGACATGAAACATTTTGCTGATGTAAACGAAGTGTATGGTTCTTTTTTCACTGGTAATTTTCCTGCTAGAGAAACTGTTGCGGTAAAAGGTTTGCCTCTTAATGTGAATGTTGAGATTTCTGTTATTGCTGTAAAATAAAAAAGCCGTTAACGTAACAGCTTTTTTGGTGCGGGGATTTAAAATTCTTTACTCTGAACGAATTAGTTTTTGTGTTGTTGCTTTTCCGTTTATAATTGTTTTAAGAAAATAAATTCCGTTAGTCTCAGCGCTTATAGTAAAAGTATAATCACCACTATCTAAATTCTTGTCTTCAATTTTTTCTACTTCTTGTCCCAACATATTAAATAAACTGATTTGTACTTTACTGTATGAAGTTAGATTTAAATGTAACGACGTTTGTTTTGAGAAAGGATTTGGATACACATTTATTTCAGAATTTTTAATTCCTGAATTCTGAATACCCGTACAAGCATTAACAGTTAAAGTAAATACTGCAGAGTTCTGACAAAGACCAGCATCACTTCCAGTAACAGAGTAGGTAGTAGTTACAGTTGGACTAACAGAAATACTTGATGTATTTGCGCTCGTGTTCCATGTATAAGTTGTTGTGGATCCACCTGCAAAAATTGTTGCTGTTTGTCCAACACAAATTTGAGTTTGTAGGCTAGACGCTATAATATTTGGAGCGTTATTGATTAATACAGATGTATTTGCTCCAGCTTGATTTACGGTTACCACATCAATTTTAGAATCATTATTAAAATCACCAACGGCCAAAGAATTTGGTGCGGAACCTACAGTAAATGTATTAATTGGTCCTAGTGCACCTGCACCGTTTCCTAAATAAGCAGAAACGCTTGAGCTACCAGGATTTACTACAACCACATCTTTTTTGCCATCTTTATTAAAATCAGCTAATGCAATAGTTCTTGGATTACCAATGGTTACAAAATTTGTAGCCGCGCCAAAACTTCCTAGGCCATTTCCAATGAGTATTGAAATATTATTACTTCCATTGTTTGATACAACCATATCAGTTTTTCCATCGTTATTCATATCGCCAACCGCAATACCTTGCGCACCAGTTCCAACAGTAAAATTAGTTGCAGCGCCAAAACTACCAGCACCATTTCCTAATAATACAGAAACGTTATTACTAGAGTTGTTTGTAACAGCTAAATCTAATTTTCCATCGCCGTTAAATTCTCCAATGGCTACGTCCTGTGGAGCTGTTCCTACTGCAAAACCAACCGGAGGAGTAAAAGATCCTGTACCAGTACCCATTAAAATAGTTACACTGTTTGTAACGGGAGAAATGACAGCCAAATCCATTTTAGTATCCGAATTAAAATCACCAACAGAAACTGCGCGAGCATTTCCGAAAACAGAAAATGTATTTACGGCACTAAAACCACCAGCGCCATTTCCTGTTAATAATGTTACGCTGTTGAAACTTACGTTTGCAACAATGGCATCTAATTTTCCATCGCCATTAAATTCACCTACGGCAACACCATAAGGTTGTGTTCCTGCGGGCGAAGTTGTTTGAGGTAAAAAACTTCCTGTGCCTGTACCTAATAGCATAGACACATTGCCGGCCTGATTGGCTACAATAACATCTAATTTCCCATCACTGTTAAAATCACCAACGGCTGTACCAACCGGAGATGTACCAACACTAAATGTAGTTTGCGGTAAAAAACAAACGCCTTGTGCTTTGGTGTTTGATGTTATTAGAAAAGTAAATGCTGCAATTGTAATAGATTGTAAAAGTGTTTTCATAGTGTTTTATGGAGATTAAATATAAAAATTTGAAATTCTCTATGCTGAGGAAATGAGTGAATTAACCCATTTCCACAGTCAGAACAGGATCATTAACCCAAAAAAATGAGTGAGTGAAGTTGCTACCCCTTTACTAAACTACTTTTAGAATCCTTTTTCGATAACCATTCGTTTACAGGAATATACTCTTCCATCTCTTTTGTTTTTACAAGAGCGGTGCCTTTATCAACACACACTTTAAAATCGCAAATATATTTTGGCGAACAACCTTTGTAAAAATTTATTTTTCCAAAAACAAATTTGTCAGTTTTTACAGCTTCGTGTTTAGTAATAATGTTGGGCTCGTATCCGCTCGGGCACCTGCTGAAACTTTGTATATTTATGTTACGCCCCTTGCTTTTTTCATTTTCAATAATGGCATTGCAAATTTTTTCATCTACAAAAGCTTGTACTTTACTCCATTCGGCCCATTCATCTTCTAGAACCGCTTTTGTATTTACTGTTGTGGTGTTGATTTTGTTTTTAAACGAACATAGGGCAAAGGCAATAACTCCCGCTATTCCCAATAATGCAATTTTAGTTAAGGTAGTTTTCATGATATTTTGGTTTTAAGGTTGAAGGGATGTTAGTTTTAATTTTAAAATAAATTCGGCTGCAATTAAATTAAAGAGCCAGCTAATCCATGCCGTGATGATGATGACTTTGAGATGTTCCATTTCTATAGCTACTGATAAGAACGGTACCCATAAACGAAGAGTAACCGCAGCAAAGGTCATAGCATAACTGCGCACCATCCATTTAATGTGTTCGTTCACTTGTTTTTTGCGTATGGTGTTAACCGCCATAAAAGTTGTATAAAACCACAGAATACTCATGAGTATAAAACCTATAGATGCAGAAATACCGCCATTTGCATAAAAAGCCATGTATAAACCTGTAGGAGCTGCAATGAATAGGATTGAAGCCACATAAGTTTTACCTACAACGCGGTGCAGATTTAGATTTTTACGTCTTATATATTTAACAAATTGAAGCGGACCTAAAACAACAGCCAACATGCCACCAAAAATATGAATGTAAAAAGCCGTGCGCCAAATAGGGTGATGAACAAGAACAGGTTTGGTGAGTAAGAAATTTACATCTGGTTTGAAATTCCAATACATGAATGTAATTCCGAATAGAAGGAAAGCAAAGCCTGTCATAACCGCAAACGGTATTTTAGTAATTACTCTTAACAACAAGACTCAGTGATTTATGGATTGTAACGTAAACTTAGTTCAGCCGCCACACATTGTAAATAGCTTTAACATATTTTGGATAAAGTGGCAGAGCTAAAAAACGTGAATTAATTCATATCTTGCTATAATAGACAATGATTTACTTCAAACATTTTGAGTTAAAAGGTAGCTGGCAAAAGAGCTGGTCTAAAAAACCATTCCGCTTGCAATTTCTATTTACGTTTGGTTTATTAAGCATTTTATTATTCTCTTTAAGTTATTTTTTTGCTTTTATTGAGGCGAGAGAAGGAAAACAAATTAATGATGTTATTTTAAATTTAGTTTCACCTTTTGATTTTTCTTTAATTACTTTTTTGTTGATTTACGCAGCCGCGATACTTTGCATCATTAATTTATTAAACGAGCCTGAGTTATTTTTAAAAGCAATTCAGGCTTATTTCTTTATTTTAATTTTCAGAATCATTACTTTACTTATTTTTCCTTTGGAGCCACCAGATGGAATTATTTTATTGAAGGATCCTTTTATTGAACACTTTTTTTACGGACAAGTGCGCATCACCAAAGATTTATTTTTTTCGGGACATGTGGCGACGGTTTGTTTATTGTATTTAGTAAACCCAATTAAGAAATTGAATTTTTTGTATTTAATAATTGCTGTGTTGGTTTCTGTTTTTATAATGGTACAACACGTACATTATAGTTTTGATGTGTTGGCGGCGCCGATTTTTGCGTGGCTAAGTTGGAAATTGGCAAAAAGAATCCGATAAACAAGCAAATTCACGTTTTTCAATAATATAAGCAAAACCTTCAAAAACAAAATTTAGCTAATATGATTAACTATTTGATAATTTTGATGCAGAAATGGAAAGAGCAGAACAGAGTCCCGCAGAGCTAGCCTCAAAATTTATTAATCATACCGGAAAGAATATTTTCTTAACTGGTAAGGCTGGCACCGGTAAAACCACTTTCCTTAAACATATTGTAGAAAGCACGCATAAAAAATGTATTGTTGCTGCTCCAACAGGCATTGCGGCTATTAATGCAGGTGGCGTCACGCTGCACTCATTATTTCAATTGCCCTTTGGTGCATTTGTGCCTGAAAACATTCAAGCAACACAAGGCCAGTACACTAAATTAAACACACCTCATTCCTTAATAAAGGAAATGCAGTTAAATGCCAACAAGCGTAGTTTGCTCCGCGAACTTGAATTGTTGATTATTGATGAGGTTAGTATGCTTCGCGCGGATTTACTGGATGCTATTGATGTTATTTTGCGAAGCGTCCGTCGCAATCACACGAAGCCTTTCGGCGGCGTGCAAATTTTATTTATTGGTGATTTACTTCAATTGCCACCTGTTGTTAAAGACTATGAATGGCAAACTTTACGAAATTATTACAAGAGCGTTTATTTTTTTGATGCGAGAGTTTTACAACAACAAAAACCTCTTTACGTTGAGCTCGATAAAATTTACCGTCAGGATGACGCAATATTTATAGGCTTGCTGAATAATTTACGCGCCAATAAAACAACAAAAGCGGATGTTGATTTATTAAATTCTTATTATCAGCCCGACTTTAAACCAAAACCTGAAGAGAATTACATTACCCTCACCACTCATAACGCAAAGGCCGACAAAATAAATAAGGAATATTTACAAAACTTAAGCAGCCCATCTTTTTTTTATAAAGCAAGAATCGATGGTGAATTTAATGAGAACACTTATCCCGTTGAATTGAATTTGGAATTGAAAAAAGGCGCACAGGTTATGTTTGTTAAGAATGATATTAGTGGCGCGCAACGTTTTTTTAATGGGAAGATTGGCGTTGTACAATCTGTAAGTGACAAAGAAATTTGGGTGGAATTTAATGATAAATCAAAACCAATTTGTGTGGAGCTGTATGCTTGGCAAAATATAAAATATGTATTAAACGAAGGTTTAAATAAAATAGAAGAAAGCGTTGCAGGTACATTTTCTCAATTTCCATTAAAACTAGCTTGGGCCATTACGGTTCATAAAAGTCAGGGACTAACATTTGATAAAGCGATTGTAGATATTGGTGATGTGTTTGCGCCTGGACAAGCATACGTTGCCTTATCGCGTTTGCGAAGTTTGAGCGGTTTAATTTTAAATACACCAATCCATCACAGAGGAATTGAATTGGATGAAAACGTGGCGGCTTTTGCAAATAACAAAACTACTCAGCACGATTTAAATCAAGCTGTATTGAACGGACAAGCCCATTATTTGGGCGACTTACTAACGGCAGCATTTGATTTCTCAAGTGTATTACAAAAATTTGAGGATCATGCGCTCACCTATAATACCGAAAAAAAGAAATCGGTTAAGCAACCTCATCACAAATGGGCGAAGGGCCTGGTAGAAAAAGTTACAGAATCAAAAACATACGCTGATAAATTTATAAATCAGGTGCGAAATATTTTAGGTCAGCCCGAAATAAATTATCAATTGTTGAATGAAAGAGTAATGGCGGCGAGAACTTATTTTTTACCTATTCTTGAAAATTTGAGTGAACAAGTGTTAGAGAAAATAAAAGAAATTAAAACAGCAAAACGTATAAAAACATTTGTCGGCGAATTGTTGGAATTGGAAGCTGCTGCTTATTCGAAAATTGTGCAATTAGAAAAAAGTGTTTTATTTATTGAAGCACTAATGCAACAAAAGGAATTAACCAAGGCGGATATAAAAAATGTAAGTAATGCCGTAGCGCGGGAAGAGAAACTAAAAACTGTGCTTCAGTTAAAAGATTTAAGTTTTGAAAACAAAGATGGTGGCGGTACAAAAAAGAAAAATAGCAAAAAACAAAACGCTGATACAGATGAGCTTGTCGACGATGATTTCGCTGAGCAAAAAACAGCATCGAAAGAGCAGACCTATAATCTATTTAAGGATGGCTTTGCAATAGAAGAAATTGCGCAAGCCCGCCGCATGGCAACAAGCACTATTGAAGGGCATTTAGTTTCTTATGTGGCTACTGGCTTATTAAGTAGCGATAAATTTGTGGACGCTAAAAAAGCAAAGCAAATAATTGCAACAGCAAAAAAATTAAATTCATTTAAACTCGGTGATATAAAAGAGGAGCTTAATGATGAGTTTAGTTATACAGAAATAAAATTCGCCATTGCGGGATACTTAGCCGGAGTGCAATAAAAACTTAGCGGTGGCTTCGAGTGCCTCAGCCACCAAAGAAAAAGTTCTTGAATTGTAAAAACAAAAAGCCGAAGATGTTATCTTCGGCTTTAGTCTTTCCCGTATCCCAGGTTACATTGATGTATGCCCGTCGGTTAGTGGTATATCTTTCTATTACAAAGATAATGCCATTATATTATCTAAGTGTTAAGGAATGCTAAAGTGGTGGTTTTATTGAGTAAATAAGTAGTAAAAATATTAACAGGAAATGAACAGTTCGAGCGTAGTCGAGAACGTAGCGTATTGTCTCGACTACGCCCGACATGACAGACCGCTTAAACCAACGAATACTAAATCACTTTGTCTAAATAAAACGAAAGCAAATTATATGATTTTTGAAAATCATCTTTATAGTGTGGAGAATTAAATTCTGCAGCGCCCGCGTAAGCCATATTTTCAAAAGACTTTAATAGTTGCTCAAAAACATCTGCGTCCATTACGGGAGCAAAAAGCATTTTGTTATTTTCAAGAATATTATAAATATCAAAAGCAGCTTTGCGTGGGGTATTATTCTGCAATTCATGAATTTCGTTAATCAGATCGTGGAGGCGCATATAGCAAATATACATTTATTATACACCGCATTTTTTACTATTCATGGAAGAATATACAAATAGGGGGGGGTAATTACATTAACTGTTGCATTTAGTAAATTTTATTTTACTTCTTCATTAACCTTGTCAAAGTTCTCGCTAGATAACTTTCCTGAGGCATTAAACTGCTTTGAATACGCTTTGCATAATTGATGCTGCTGATAATTTCTGATTGCTTCTGATCAACAATGTGTTTCTGCTCTTCAATAATTGTCTTCTGCAAACGTGTGGTACGAAGGGTTTTTAAAATAATGAGCAAAGCCACCAACATAATCAGCAACACAACAATTACAGAAATAATAATGAGTTTTTGTTGTCTCGCCCTTGCTTCTGCCGCCGCTTCTCTTTTTTCCTGTTCCATTTTCACCGCGCCCATCTTTTTGTTGAACTCGTAGTTCATTTCATGTTTGGTGAGTTCGCTGTTCTTCTCCACCGTGAACATAGAATCTTTCTCGTGGTTAAATTTTTTGTAGTGGTCAACCGAACGTTTGTAATCTCCCATTGCATAATACAATTCACTGATAGCACCTTCAAATTGTATCTTCTCCTGAGGTAAATTAAAACTGTCGGCCATATTCACAGCGCGCACTAAGGCTTTCTCAGCTTCTTTGTATTTTTTCATCTCGGAGTATTTAATCCCAAGATTTCCCTCCCAATTGATTACCAACTGTTGGTTATGCAAACGCTCAGCAAGATTCAGCGCTTGTTTATAATAATCGATGGACACCGAATTAAAAGAATCTTTTTTAGCTGGTTCAGTTTTCGCTAACTCTGCCGCTGCCATGGCAATATAACCTAATGAATATTGCAGGTTAACATTGTTATGAAGTTCTTCATCTACTTTAATAGCTTCGAGATAAAGCTCCATCGCTTTTGCAAATTGCTTTTTACTATAATACACATTGCCAATGTTGCCAGTTACCATCGAGATGTGCCCTTTATTCTGCAATTGTTTATAGGCAGCGAGAGCAGTGTAATAATTTTTCAGAGCTTTCTCATAGTCGTTTTGTTCATCATACAAAGCGCCCATGCGAACATAATTATCAGCCACACCTTTTTTGTCACCAAGTTCTTCAGAGAGTTTTATGGCTTTATAATAAAGTTCAAGTGCTTTGGGCTGCTTGCCTTTATCTACGTACACTTGTCCTACCGCACCATATATATCCGCAAGATCTTTTTTCGAATTTAATTTGGTGGCAATCTCAATACCTTGTTGGCTGAAATAAATGGAAGAGTCAAGATTCGAGAGTTCACTGTGATAATACGCCATTAATTTTATCTGCAAGAGTTTTGTCTTATCATCCTTTGCAGTATTCATAAGCACCCGCACCGAATCCATGATTTTTGACTGCGACTGAATTAAATTCGTAGAAATACAAAAGAGGAAGAGGAGAGCGATTTTTTTGTACATGGCTATTAAAAGTAGGGGAAATCCGCCAATTAAAAGGCGACAGATCACCTTTATTTTTTTACAGTTAATATATAAAAAAAGAGTATTTTTGTTGTCCCTTTGGGAATAAAGGTCCTGTGGCCGAGTGGTTAGGCTCAGCTCTGCAAAAGCTGCTACAGCGGTTCGAACCCGCTCGGGACCTCCGAAAACAAGAAAACCGCTTTAGGGCGGTTTTTTTATGCCGTTTCAATATAAAACCTTCAAAAAATCACTTATTTTAACAAAAAAATCGAAATAAAGTGACAATTGTGCCCAATTTTTACTGTAATCCGCATAATTTATAAAAATATTATATTTGAGCTATATTTGCCATTAATAGAAAATACGGCTCATTATTATTAAAAATATAGCTCATTATGCTTATTTATGAGCCTTATTTTTATTAATTTTGAGCTAATCAATGAGAATTAAGTATAATATATACGCAGTAGCAGATTTTGTAGCCAATAACCCGGGATTATCTTCTTCACAAATACATAAAGGCCTAAACAGCGGTTTAGGATATGCTACAATAAAAAGATTACTAAATGAACTTATAGAAAAAGATTTTCTCACTACGAAAGGAAATGCAAAAGCCACAAAATATTTTATAGCTGCTATCTATGAGCTGAGCAGACCAATTGATCCAGCGGAATATTTTAAAAAGGAACAAGACCTAAGGTCAGTCAGAAAAATATTTAATCATTCACTGATAAAAGAAACACTGAATGGAACAACATTATTTTCTCCTGAAGAATTACAGACTTTAACAGAATCACAAAATTTTTATTCTCACAAAATTTCGAAACTAAGCGAAAACAATTTTAGAAATGATCTCGAGCACCTTGCTATCGATCTTAGTTGGAAGTCCTCGGAAATAGAAGGGAATACGTATTCTCTTTTAGAAACAGAACGCTTACTGAAAGAAAAGAAAACAGCCGACGGTAAAACAAAGGATGAAGCTGTCATGCTCCTGAATCATAAAGAGGCGATTGATTTTATTGCAAATAATACGGATTATATTCATCCGCTAAGCCTGAATAGAATTGAAGATCTGCATAGCATTCTCATCAAAGAGCTAGGTGTCGACCGTAATATCCGTAAACGAATGGTAAGCATTTCCGGCACGAATTATCGTCCGCTTGATAATGAATTTCAAATCAAAGAGGCCATGGAAGAAATGTGCGCACTCATCAATCTAAAAACAAATGCTTTTGAAAAAGCGCTGCTTGCATTGATTCTTATCTCGTACATACAACCTTTTGATGATGGTAATAAACGCACCGCTCGGATTATCAGCAACGCTTTACTGATGTATCACAAGCACTGTCCACTCTCTTTCCGTACCGTCGATTCGCTTGATTACAAAAAAGCGATACTAATCTTTTACGAACAAAATAATTTGAGTGCTATAAAAAGAATTTTTATGGAGCAATTCAAATTCGCAGTGGAGACTTATTTTTAAACCCATTCGAAGGCGGTTATTTCTTTAAACTTTTTATTTTTCGGTTGTTAAGTAAGGATTTCATTTGTGAAATGGCAGTTTCGTTCAATTTTATAAGACGTTGTTTTTGATCGCTGTCTTGTTTTATTAGTAGAGCATTAATACTTTCTAAATTAGAGAGCACTACTAATTGTTCTATAGTGGCAACATCGCGTATATTGCCTTTTTGATTTTTATTTTCTTCGCGCCATTGTTTAGCTGTTTTTCCGAAGAGAGCAACATTTAAAAGATCGGCTTCATCAGCATAAACCACACTCTTTTGTTTTGCAGTTAATGTGGAAGGAATTAAGTTTTCTTTAATAGCATCGGTATGAATCTGATAATTGATCTTCGCTAAGGTTCGTTGAAAATTCCATTCTAATTTTGACCTTTTGTTTTCATCTTCTTTAAGGCGTTGGAATTCTTTGATTATGTATAATTTGAATTCTATCGAGATCCAAGAAGCAAATTCGAATGCAATATCCTTATGTGCAAAAGTGCCACCGCCATAGCGGCCTGATTTTGAAATTAAGCCAATGGCATTTGTTGTCTCGATCCACTTTTTTGACGTAAGCGTAAAACTATTTAGCCCAGCTTGTTTTCTAAACCCGTCGAATTCGACGGGTTTAAAATCGGGGTTATGTAATTGTTCCCAAAAGCCTAACAGCTCAATTGTATTCCGGTTTCTCAGCCAGTTTTTAATAATATCATCGGTGTTTATAGCATCCTTAAACCGTGCAATATCGGTTAAGCTTATAAAATCACCAATACTTTTTTCTAAAAGCTGAATTTCTGTTCCGATAACACTGATTTTTTTTGTTTTCTGCATATTAAATTGTTGCTAATTATGGCAGATTCGCCATAATTAAAATTAACCCGCAAATAAAAAAACAAAATTATGCCACAACTCACAAATTGTAGCATTTTGAATTTTTTAATTATGCCGAATTCGACGCAATAAAACCTCGAGAATATTTTCAAAGGTATCGAATTCGATACCTTTAAAATCACACTTTATTAAATCCCCTCCCATAAGTAAGCCTTTTCCAAAGCCATTCGAGCGGACCCATTTTAAAGTAGTGAAGCCAGATGTTGGAGTAAGTAATTTGCAGGAGCCAAATACAACACACAAAAATAAATAATTGTGTGGCATCGTACTCGCCATAATGCCCTAAACCAAAACCAAAAAAATACAGCGAGCACAAAACGGTTTGCATAATGTAATTGGTAAATGCCATTCTCCCGGTGTTGGCGAATAAATTTAAAAATGGTTTAATGAAATTAATTCTGCATAACAACATAAATGCTGCGGCGTAACTAATGGTGAGTAATACTTTTCCAGGAATCTCTAAACACAAAGCACTGCAGGGCCGCCAGCTATACGTGTACCAAAGTTCTTCAACGGTTTTGGCTTGCACCTTCATCGAAATTATTATTGTGGCTAAGCCAATGGGAATACCAATAAAAGCTATCCATCGGTAAGTACTCATTTTAAAACGGTATTCAAAAAAACCTGCTTTAAATAATGCCATTCCCAAAAGTATCATACCAAAACTTTCAAAAAAACCGGTATAGAAACCTACAGTCTGTGTTTCAAAAACTTCTTCGGCGTGCATTTCAAAAATCTCTCCGTATCCCGAGTGATGCGTGGCTAACTCTTCGGCATACTCTTTTTTAAATTCTTCCATTCTTTTTTTACTGAAGGGAATATGCATGCCTAAAACATTTTCAAAAGCTTCGCGTGTTTTTTTCTGTTCATCGCTTAATTTTTTTCCTTCTTTTAAAAGTTGTTCGGTTTGTTTATACACAACCGACTTAGCCCGGTACTTGGTATAATTTTTACTGGCATTAAAAGTATAAATGCCAATACATAACACCGAAATACACAACATGTAACGCACTCTTAAATTACGGAAGGCAAATAAAAATAAACCGCACAGGGCGTATTCGTACAATACATCGCCGCCCCATAATAAAAGGTAGGCATCCACTAAACCAAAAAGCAATAACCACATCATGCGTTTGAAATAAGCATCAGCCACTTTTATACTGTTATCTTCTTTATTGCGAATAAATAAAATTAGTCCGGCGCCAAATAACAGGGTAAACAACCCCCGCATTTTTCCGTTTAGTAAAACGTTGGAGGCGTTGAAAACAAAACCATTGAGTGTTAATTTGTGATGGATGGCATCGTTCAATACAATTAGAAATTCATTTCCTGCAAAGCCAACAATATTCATTAATAAAATACCGAGCACGGCCACACCGCGCATCACATCTAAATTGAAATTACGGTTGTTGAGAGAAACTGAAGTGATAGCGTTCATATAAAGGATTTACCTAATATACGATGGTTTTGAAAATGGTTGCATGTTTAGAACTTAAAGGCTTTTGTGTTGCATGTTTTGTTTACTTCCATGATGGAGGAATCTTTAATTTATATCCTGTTTTACTAATCACTTCATCATCAAATTGGCTGTCAACTAATTTTTTTCTACCTATTATTAAAGACCCTTTTGCAACTAATGCCATTGATGAATTATGTCGCTTTGGAGGAAATGCGACAAAAACTCTTTTGTTCTTAAAATTTTCATGTACAGATTTGATGGGAGGAACAAGATCGCTGTCACCTGAAATAAGCATAGCCATATCATATTCATCTTTGTAAGCATCCATTATTACATGAGTTGCGATATTTACATCTGTCATTTTTTCCTTAGCAGTGCGCCAGATATGCCCGCACCTTTTACATTCTTGAGACCCGTCTTGGTAATTCCCGTAAATTATCTTGATTTTTTCTGCTTCCAGCGCATCTATATAAGTAGATTGCCTTTTTTGTTTATCAGGATTATTGCTAACCCGACTTGTAAAATATTTTACTTCAATAAGTTGTTGATGTGGTTCCAATAGGGCCTCAGCTAATTTTTTAACATTTAACCATCTGCAATGGTCAAAACCAGCCTCTCTTATGCCAAAGTAGAGGTTAAAACCATCAATATAAACAACTACTCGTTCATTTTTTTTATTTTCTGCTTGCATATGTACGTATCATTATATTATCTTTGTATTCTAGAACAACACTAAGGATAGTATCCTTGGTCTGACGCTCGGGAAACCGAGCGTTTCTTTTTTACTCATTTTTCGATTTAATTAAATCTGATGTGCTTTTACAAAAAGGAGCGTCGTACATGGCGTGAAGGGCGGAACTCTTTTCGAGCCCATTTAAATCAGTAAAAACAGTAAATGGAAAATCAAACTCTATTTTTTGATTCTGTTCAATGTTCTTAAAATTTGGGAACCGAATATAGTTAATGAAGGGCTCAAAATTATTTGCGCCAAAGGAATTTTGAATGTTTGTGATGCATTTTTTTATTTCCTTTTGAAGAGACATAAAAAACATTATTTTAGTGCCTTAACCTTGGCTGAAGTAATTATTTGATTGCTCGAAATTACCTTTACCGTTGGCGGCTCAGTGGCTTGATAACCCTTAAGTTCAATTACCAATTCGTCAAAGTCTTTGCTTGTTGCAACAACTACATTGTCAAGTCCAATTACGTCACCAGTCTTTATTTTTTCTTTAACACTTTTAGCTTCTCTTTCTTCAAGCGTTACTAAATAACTGAGCGCCTTGCGATGCACATATTTTAATGCAATCGCTTCTAAATCGGCTTGTTTATATCGTTCTCTCAAACTTGTTTTAGCTGAAATACAAATTGGTCCTCGTTCTGTTGTGTAAAACATCAAATCATAAATTACATTCGGAACAAAAGCAACTTTAGCACTTAAGTATAAAGGCATTATTCCTTCACGAACAAAAAGCGTCGCGAGAATATATTCAAACACTTTGCCGTTTAAATTATTGTTTCTGTCAGGGTGCTTTTCATAAGCAGTCCAATATTTTTTAATATAGTCAGACGGTTTAGAATAGTTTACTTTAATAAACGACGGATATAAATTATCAAAAATTGTTGCAGCTTTTTTTCCTTCGCCAATTGCTATCCCTAATTGATTTAGTAAATTCATATCTTCTTTATTCCAATTGTTACTAAAATTTTTTCTGCTGTAGCCTTTATCGCAGGTACAGCAACAGAGTTCCCAAATTGTTTATAAGCAGAGGCGTCAGCTACCACAATTTTAAATTGTTCAGGAAAGCCTTGTAATCTTGCCCATTCTCTTGGAGTCATTTTACGAATACCTTCCCGATTTACTTTTCCTGTAATATGCGTTGTTGGAGTGTAATCGGTAATTCTGTGATCTATAACTAAATTCCTTTCCCTGCCCATTCCTCCACACACAACGGCATTCGATATACTATTATCAGATATTATTTCAAATCCGAAACCATTTCCTTTTCCTGCATGGCGAGCTTTGTGATTATGTAAAGTTTGTAAATAGCGTTCAGATAAATAATATCGAGTCGGTACAACTTGCTTTTCTTTTACTTCTGCGAAAGTCACTTTCTTTTTATACGGTTTTGGGTAAGTAAATCCTTTAATTTTTAAATCTTGACGAAAACCCACAATAAAAATTCTTTCTCTGTTTTGCGGAACACCAAAGTCTTTTGCATTTAAGATTTGAGGTTCAGGAACAAAATATCCTAAATCATTTCGCAATACGTTTAGAATGGTTTGAAGCGTCTTCCCCCCATCATGATTTCTTAGCCCTTTTACGTTCTCTAAGAAAATTGCTTTTGGCTTATGCTTTTTAATTATTTCTGCAACATCAAAAAACAAAGTCCCTCTTGTATCTTTAAAACCTCCTCGTTTTCCTGCAATAGAAAATGATTGACATGGAAAGCCTGCGCAAAGCACGTCAAACCCTTTTGGCACAGCATTTTTGGTTTCTTTTTTTGTTATATCACCAAATGGCACTTCTCCAAAATTTGCACGATATGTTTTTTGCGCTTCCTTGTCCCACTCACTTGTAAAAATACATTTACCACCCAGTTTCTGCATTGCCAATCTGAATCCACCTATTCCTGCAAATAAATCAATAAATTCAAATTTTGGATTTTGAGGGGGAGGAAACGGAACATCCCATTTAATATCTAAATCGTATTGATAAAATTCTTCAGCAGCAAGAGTTTCTGTTAAACCGTTTAAATAAGTTTTAAGAGGCTTTTTACTAAAGTTCTTTTCTTCAATATCAGATTGAAGAAAATGTGTAATTTCTGCAAGATGATTATCACCTTTGCCAGCTTTAGGATCAAATAATTTTTCTCCTATAGCACTAAATTTAATTTTCCTTTTTGTTTTCAATTTTTTCATACTTTTTTATTTTTTAAATTCTCTAAAAAAGGTTGAAAAATCGGTATTAAGCGCTTTAATGATTTTCTCTAAACTATTAATCGAAATATTTTTTCGACCATTCTCAACATGGTTCATGTAGGTTCTGTCGACATCAGCTTCCCATGCAAGTTGCTCTTGTGTTAAACTTTTTTGAATTCGAATCTCTTTGATTCTAAGACCGATTTTTTTCTCCATAGACATTGTGTAAAATTGGAAAACGTGACCTATAAGCACATTTGCTTTTAAGTCACGTTATGCTACAAATTGTAGTAAACTTCTCAACGAAAATTTGAAAGAAGGGTACACTAGTTTTTATCCAGAATAATCACATCGGCTTAAAAGCATCCACCATTTTCTGGTATTGAGTGCGGCGTTCAGAATCTTTAAACATGGTTTGTAAGCAGGTATCAGCTTTTCCCCAATTCTTTTCCTGTATAAAAATGGCAGCGAGATTTAATTTAGGATCATCAAAACGCGGACTGATGCGCAAAGCTTCTTCGTAATACTTTTTAGCAAGCGCTGTATTATTTGTGTAGGCATACGATGAACCTAAATCACTTAATACATTTCTGTTGTATGGATTTAATGAATAGGCAAGAATAAAATCAGCTTGTGCTTTTTTATAATCTTTTAAATTGGCGTAAGAGTTAGCGGTGTACCAAAGAACAGGTACTGAAGTCGGATCTATACTATACGCAAAACTCAAGGCATCGTAACCGGCGTGTATGGCAGGTAATTCTTGTTTCAGCGCGCGTTGGTTATACATTTTAATAGTAAAAAATTCTCCGCGGTATCGTAAAATACCTGTTGCAGTTATAAGTAACAAAATGATTAAGCCACTGGGTAAAAGTAGGCCTGACGTTATTTTTTTGAAGACAGAAATATCAGCTTGCGCTCTGATATGGAAATATGCAATCGCTAAAATAATATTGCTCCATATCAGATGTTCCATCCGTTCTTTCGGGAAATCGAAAAATGAAATGGTAAAAAAGCCAATAAGGAAAGCGATGCATAATATCATTTCAATTCTCGCTTGAGGTGTAGCGGAAGCAGAACGAATTTCGCGCAATAAAAATAAAAGAGTAGAAAAAATAAAAACGAAGAACAGATTTAAACCAAGCCAACCTGTTTCCGAAAGTATCCACAACCAATCGTTATGTGGTCGCTGAAAAGTAAAATTAAGATCTTCCGCCCGCCATATCCCTTTTAGTGTTGCATCGGGAAAATAAATTTGCCAATTACCCATGCCAACACCAACAACAGGATGTTTCTTTATCATCTCATAAGTTTTTTGAAAAAGTGTTAAGCGTTCGTTGTCTAACTCTTTTGCTTTTTCTTCAGGCGTTGAGGTATTGGTGATGGCGCTGTTATGTGTCATCGCTTTTTCAATTCCTATTGGAACAATAACAGCAAAGAATACATTAGCAAGTAACACGCAAACGAACAACGACAAATAAAAATTCAGTTTGAGTTTTATTTTTTTAGTGATGAAAAGAAATGCAAAAATGAATGCAGCTAAGACTAAACCAATCCACACCGCTTTTGTTTTAATAAATACCAGAGCAAGAAGTGTTAGCAAAATCGCTACAAAAGAAAGCAAACGCCACAAGCCTTTGAATTCAATAACACCTAGCAACAGAAAAAATAAATTCAAAAAGAAAAAACTAGCAAATAAATTTTTATGTCCGTTAATGGCGGTAATGGTGTAAAGCGCGTCTTTATCCAATACTTTTAGTTTAGTGTATTGGTAAAACGCAAAACCAAAAACAATAAAACAAACAAGAGCCGAAAGTTTAAGCAGTGTGATTTTAAAAAATAGAAAATTATTCTTTAGACAATAAAACGTGAGCGAGAAAGCAATAAAAGACAAAACGACTTTCGCGCTTTCGAAAATCGATTCAGAACTTGTATTGGCCCAGGCAGTACTTAGAATGCAGAAAGCAGTGAAAAAACAATAAGAGCTGTTAATGATGTTTACTTCAAAGCTCAATGTTTTATTAATTCTGTAAAGAAACCATAAAGTAAGAAGAGAGAAAACCGAAAAGCTTATTACCCGTGGTGTTAATGTAGGATCGAGAATTTGATTGGAAAAAATAATCGCACTGCAAACAATACCTGCAAGAAAAACCTTTGAGACAGTATTGTTCTTTTCCATATAGGCAAAAAATAAGCCGACCTAATTAGATCGGCTTATTAATAATAGTTTTTATTTATTCGAGAACGATAATTTTTATTCTTGTGTCAGCCGACATTACAAAATAAATGCCTGGCGACAAATCGCTGATGCTAATTTTTTCTTCAGCTTTCAGTTCGATGGTTTTTATTAATTGTCCTAGTTCATTTACAATTTTTACCAACTCATTTTCACCTGAACTTAAATTAAATGTTCCTGCATTAGGATTTGGATAAGCATTTAAGCCTAAAGGTTCATTGTAAACAAGTCCGTTTATTCCTATACAACCAATGGGCTCGGTGAAATAGAAATTGCCTTTACAGCCCTGCGATGTTACACCAGAAATTGTATAAGCAGTAGTAGCGGTTGGAGAAACAACAACTAAAGTGCCGCAAGGCACTGAGTTAAATGAATAAGAAGTAGAAGTTCCACTAAATGAAATCGCAACAGATTGTCCCATACAAGCTGATGGCGGATAAGCAGAGACAGAAAAGAACGGGGCAGGGTTTATAATTATAATTGTTGAGGTAGTGGTTGAGCATCCAATACCATTTGAGCCGGTAAAAGAATAAAAACTTTGGTACACAGGAAACGAAACACCATTTGAAATAGCAGGACTAAACGTATACGATAAAGCACCTGTTACAGTTATTGTTGTTGGGTCGCCATAACACACTGCTGTGTTGGTTACGCTAACATTTAATGTTGGTGATGGTAGCGGTGTAATTGTAATTGTATTTGTACCAACGCATCCGCCATTTATTGCAGTTAATGTATAATTAGTAACTGTTGTAGGACTTGCACTTACAAACTGACCAACAGTTGTGTTTAAACCTGTAGGTGGCCACCAAGAATAAAAAATTGTTGAACTCGCCGATAACATAGTAGAACTTGCGCTGATGTTGGTTGAAGAACCTTGACAAAAACTTGTTGCGCCAGAGAAAGTGACGTTTGGCGTTTCAAAAACACTAACAACAAATTTAACAGGTGAACTTGTACCAGAACCATTTGTTGCATAACAAACAACAGTGTAGCTTCCGTTTGGTGTCGGGTAATTAATAGTTGTAGTTGCGCTTGAAGGAGAGCCGATGACAACTCCTGCTGAAGGAAATACCGTCCACGAATAAGAGGTTGGCGAATTACTTGCTGATGCTGTATAAATAGGAGCCGAAGCAGGAGGTGTACAAACTAAGGAATCGCCTGCAATGGGATTCATAACCGGAGCTTGTGCCCCTAGGTTACCGATCAGAAAAATACATAAAATGAGAGAGTAGATTTTTACCATTTAATTAGATTATAAATTAGAAATTAAAGATACAAAAAACAAAGGCAGCTTTTTGGGCTATTTTGTGTGGCTGAAATCTAAAATGAAAGAATAAAAACTGGATGGAATTGAGCATTAAAATGCGAGGGCTAAAATTTAAGTGAATTCCGTAAATTAGTTAAAAAATGATGTAAAAAAGCAATATTTTAACAAAAAACTAATCATTTTTGCATTAAAATTAATGTTTTATGGATGTTTGAAATAAGGAGAATAAAGCTTTTTTGACTTTAATTATGGCTTTAAAACTGCCTTTTTTCTAAAGACCAATAAAAAGCGCTTTAAACGTATATTAGTAACCAAATAATTAATAATGCAAATACAAAGTAAGCTCCCAAATATTGGCACCACCATTTTTACAGTTATGAGTGGCTTAGCAAAAGAACATAATGCGATTAATTTATCTCAGGGCTTTCCTGATTTTGCGTGCAATCCTTTATTATTAGAATTGGCGCAAAAATATATGCGCGATGGTTTTAATCAATATCCACCAATGCAGGGAGTGTTGCCTTTACGCGAGCGTATTACAGAAATAATTAAAAATTGTTACGGCGCTACCTATAATCAGGATACAGAAATTACAATTACAGCAGGAGCAACTCAGGGAATTTATACAACAATAGCAGCATTTATAAATAAAGGAGATGAGGTTATTGTATTTGAACCAGCATACGATTGTTATGTTCCCGCTATTGAATTGCACGGTGGCGTTGCTGTGCCTTTGCAATTAGTGTATCCCAACTTTACCATTAACTGGGAAGCAGTAAAAGAAAAAGTAAATTCGAAAACACGAATGATAATAATTAACACACCGCACAATCCAAGCGGTACGGTGTTAAGTGAACATGATTTGTTGCAATTAGAAAGTATCGTTTCCAATAAAAACATTTTAGTGCTGAGTGATGAAGTTTACGAGCATATGGCTTTCGATAATCAACTTCATCAAAGTGTGGCGCGCTTCGAGCAACTGCGACAACAATCCATTATCATTTCTTCATTTGGAAAAACAGTTCATACTACCGGTTGGAAAATTGGATATGTGGCGGCGCCAAAAGAAATAATGGTTGAGTTCAGAAAAGTGCATCAGTTTTTGGTATTCGCTGTTAATCATCCGTTGCAATTAGCCTTAAGTGATTTTTTGGCTGACAAAAAAAATTATCTCGATCTTAAAAATTTCTATCAGCAAAAACGAGATTATTTTCAAAAATTAATTTCGGGATCCCGATTTGGTATTGAGCCTTGTACTGGAACGTATTTTCAATTGCTTAATTACAAAAAAATATCAGAAGAAAAAGATACAGATTTTGCCATTCGATTAACGAAAGAAAAAAAAATAGCGAGTGTACCTCTTTCTGTTTTTTACTCTAAACACACCGATAATAAATTACTTCGTTTTTGTTTTGCTAAAAAAGAAGAAACGCTTCACCAAGCGGCTGAAATCATAAATTCTCTATAATTAACATTAAACCTTCCCTCTTTATAGGCGTCAAATCTTATATGAGCCAAAATTTTTAGTAAATTTAAGTACTGAAAAACCTGATTTTCATATTCGTACTTTTTACCTGTTCCGTATGGGCACAGGACACCATTCGTTTTACAAACGGTATCGCCACTCCTGTAAAAGTTAATGAGATTAATGATACCGAGATTAAATACAATCGCTGGGATAATATTTCCGGTCCGGTTTACATTGCCAATAAAAACGAGGTAAGGTACATTCGTTATGTGAACGGCATGAAAGACACATTTGCAATTACTAAACCAAAAATAGAATCATCGATTGTTGAATCACCAAATCTTGAAACGCCAGCGTATGTGAACACGCTTCCACAAGAGCCATCTTTCCAAAAAATAATTATTGTGCATCGTAAAATATTTTACGAGCATCATGCTTTAAACGATAAAGCTTTATTGGGAGTTATTAGAAAACATCCAGAGCAAGGTGTTCAGAATTTGATGTTAAAAGAGTTCAGCAAAATAGGAATATATAAACACAACAGAGTGATTGGTTTATTTTTAATGTATGGCGGGATGGCTACCTCCTTATTTAGTCTAACCAGCAGTGGTGGTGGTGCAGCATTTTTACTGGGTTCTGCCGCTTCTATAACGGGCTCTATTATAGCCATTATGAATAAAAATAAACGGTACGCAAAGCGCGTTCAAATTGCCAAAATTTATAATGGGGATCTTCAAAAATAACACCCAATGAAAAACATTTTTCTTTTCTTTTTACTTTCTTGTTTGTGTGTATCAGCTCAGGATACTATCCGTTTCCGTAACGGCGAAGTAAAAGCTGTAAAGGTAAGTGAGGTTGGCATCAATGATGTAAGATATACAAGGTTCGACAATTCTGATGGGCCTAAATATATTGTCACTAAAAATGAGATTCATTTTATTAAATATGCGGGCGGACAAATTGATTCGTTTGCGGTTGCTAACGCGGAAATTAGTGTGAAGGAAAAACCTGTAGAGTTAAGGCAGAAGTCTGGATATGTAGATTGTGATAAGTTTGTTATTCACAGCAATAAATTATTTTGTAACGGAAGACCTATTGGTGAAAGCCGTTTATTAAAAATAATTCCGACTGTAACCGACAATGCAAAGAAGAATAAAATGTTGAAAGCCTATAACGAAATGAAAGTGCACAAAAAGAAACAGTACATTATTGGTTTTGTTTGCTTGGGGGCAGGAGTGGGGGCGGCATATTTTGGATTTGTTGCTTCAGTTATTTCTCAAGATATAACACCGTTAGCGTTTGGTTCAGCATTAGGTGTTGCTATTGGCGTTACAGGCGCAGTAATTTCTTCAATTCATAAACATAAACGTCAGGAGAAAAAATTAGAAATTGCCAGAATTTATAATGAAGATTAATTTTCTTAATGTGAAAAAACTATTTTTTGTTTTTGTGTTAGCGCTTGCACAACATGTTTTTAGTCAAGACACGATTTTTAAAAGAAATGGTGAAGTCATCGCCTCAAAAGTACTTGAGATTAATACTGCTGAAATAAAATTCAGAAAGACTTCTAATTTAACGGGACCAGTATATTCCGAAGCAAGAAACGAAGTTCTCAGAATTAAATTTGAGAATGGAGTAGTGGATACGATAAACGAAAGTGCTGTAATTAAGAAGGAAGTAATTATTCAAAAACAAAACTTTCCAAATAATAGCCCCTCATTAAAACAATCGTTAATGTATAAAAGGATTGGCGAAAGAGAGTTGTTAATGTTGATTCAAATATTGCCAACGTCCACTTCAAAAAACCAAATGCTAAAAGAATATGCAAATATGGTCGAGTTTAGGCGAACACAATATTTGTCAACCGGTTTAGGTTACGCAGTGGGTTTTGCGGTTCCGATTATAGTTACGTATGCAGTTCTTGTTAATTATAATTATAGTACGAGATATGATCCAACTACTACTATTATTATTGGCGCATTGGCAGGTGCTGCCATTAGAATTACGGGACAAGTCATTGCAAAAATAAATAAGAATAAAAGATTGAATGCTAAGAAAAATGTAATGTTATTGTACGATCAATTGCCTTAGTTTATTTTCTTCCGGGACACTTTTTACAGCGATCGCCTTTCTTAAATTCTTTACAACACTTTTTATGTTTTTTACATGTTTCAACAAACGGAGTCATGGGATTATTTAATGTCCACTTTTTTGTTGTATTGCAGAATTCGATTAGCATGAAACAAATATCAATCTTCGTCCCAAGAATCACTATACCATAAACGGGGTATTTAAAATGGTGGCTTCGAGAGCCTCAGCCACCGCATTTACTTATTTGTATTTGCCCGTAATAAACCCGAACTTTGTGCTAAATGAATATTGCCTCACTAAATAGCTGGATTACAAAGGATAACGAACCGCTTATTATTGCGGGTCCATGTGGAGCAGAAACACGGGAGCAGGTTTTAGAAACAGCAAAAGCATTATCAGAAATTCCTGTTATAAAATTATTTCGTGCGGGTATTTGGAAACCGCGTACTCGTCCAAATTCTTTTGAAGGGGTTGGTGAGCAAGGATTGTGGTGGTTAAAGGAAGTAAAAGAAAAATATAATTTTAAAACCACAGTCGAAGTAGCGAATGCGCACCACGCCGAGTTAGCATTAAAACATGGCGTTGATGTGTTGTGGATTGGCGCGCGCACAACAGTAAATCCATTCAGTGTTCAGGAAATTGCAGATGTAATTAAAGGTGTTGATATTCCTGTGATGATAAAAAATCCGATTCATGCTGATTTACAATTGTGGTTAGGCGCTATTGAAAGAATAAATAATGCTGGCATTACAAAATTAGCGGCAGTACATCGCGGTTTTCATTTTTTTGGAAAAAGTAAATACCGCAATAAGCCGATGTGGGAAATAATGATAGAGTTAAAAACGCTTTTACCAAATCTTCCTATCATTTGTGACCCCAGTCATATCAGCGGTAAGCGTGAATTAATTCAACAGGTTTCACAAAAAGCATTGAACTTAGGCGTAAATGGTTTAATGATTGAGTCGCATATCAATCCAACAAAAGCATTAAGTGATGCCGAGCAACAATTAACTCCAGATGCGTTAAAAGAATTATTAGCAACACTTCAGTTCCCGAAAACAATAAGTAATAATGCGGAGTTTGCGAATAAGCTGAATAGTTTCCGACAGATGATTGATGAGATAGATGAGGAACTAATAAATATTTTAAAGAAACGTATTTCGGTAATTGAAGATATTGGCTTGTATAAAAAAGAACACAACATTACCGTTTTTCAATTAGAACGCTGGCAAGAAATTTTAAGAACGCGCTCTCAGTTAGCTGAAAAATTAGGCTTATCAAGAAATCACGTCGAAAAACTATGTCAGCTCTTGCACGACGAATCTATTCGTGTGCAAAACGAAGTGATGAATAATAATAAGATAGAAGGCAGTAGTAAGTAGACAGAAAGCAGTAATAGGATAGAAGGAAAAGTCATTCCGACCCTTCGACAAGCTAAGGGTTCGGAATCTTTAAGATGCTGAAACAAGTTCAGCATGACCGTCTGGAAAAATTAATTTAGTTTAAGTGCCGTTGTCGCAACAACAACATTATCACAAGTTACTTCTATAATATAATTGCCTGGAACTAATGGTTCTTGTCCTTCACAATATAAAACCCCACTAATTTCTACATTAGCATAATTAAGCGTTTCTTTTCCTGCAAAGTAACCACTCGATTTATCAAATGTAAATTTGTAATTATCATCGTAATTTTTCGCCATTTCTTTTCCATCAGGCGTGATGATACGAACAAAAACTGTTTTCTCTCCGGCTTTGGCAATTTTGTTTTCGCTTAATGTAAATGACACTTTAATTTTATCGGCGCGTTTTGCTTTATCAGTCACACTTTCTTTTTTACCACCACTTTTTAATTTTACTGCTAATGCTTTTACATTAAAACAAGTTAGGATAGAGCCTTTTTCTATTGTTGCTTTTAATTCGTCTTTCTCTTTATTTAAATTAGTGATTTTCCCTTTTTCGTTATCCAATTCTTTAACTACATTTTCTTTTTCTACTCTTAAGGTTTGGTTTAATTGGCCTAAAGAATCAATGGTATGTACATAGCCTATCATAATCAGACGCAAAGTTTCTGTTTCTTTTTTGAGTTTCGAAATAACATAAGCATCGCCTTTGTGTTTAGCCGCTTCTTTTATTAATTGTTCGATGTAAGCTTTTTTCTCATCAATTTCTTTTTGAAGAGCTGCATCATTAGTCTTTAAACCATCGTATTCTTTTTGTAGGAAAACTAAATCACTTTGAAGTGTGCTTTTTTCAACTAATACTTTTTCAGTCACCACAATTTGTTCGGCTGCTTTATTTTTTTCCTGCCAATACAGCCAAAGGGTAACAATATTGCTGCCTAATAATAAAGCAACAACAATCCATAGAATCCCACCCTTTTTTTTCTGTTCATTTTCCTGCTCGGCCATAACGTATTTTTATTCAAAATTATGTATTTTCGGCAATGCAAAAGGCTTAATAAATCTTAAATTTAAACAGTAACATGTGAATTGATGGGCATTTGGAACGACTTTATAGCACTTATTTACCCCAGAAACTGCATAACCTGCAATAATCCGCTGTTTAAACACGAAAATATGGTATGCAATCATTGTTATGTGACTTTACCAAAATCAAATTTCCATACCGAAGAAAATAGTGAATTAGAGCGCGTTTTTGCAGGAAGAGTGCCAATACTTAAAGCCGGAAGTTATTATTTGTTTGAGAAAAGCGGAAAAGTTCAAAAATTATTGCATAGCATAAAATATAAAAGTAATAAAGCCTTAGCCGAACAAGTAGGAGAATGGTATGCACAATCCTTAAAAGAATGTGATGAAATTGCGAAAGCAGATTTAATTATTCCTGTTCCATTACATCCTAAAAAACAAAAGCAACGCGGTTTTAATCAAAGTGAAGAATTTGCAAAGGGTTTGAGTAAAGAATTTAATATTCCCTTAAACACAACTAATTTAGTCCGAAATCAATTTACTGAAACGCAAACACGCAAAACAAAATTTGCGAGATGGGAAAATGTGGAAGGAAAATTTGAATTGAAAAACCCTGAAGAATTATCTGGCAAAAAAATTGTACTAGTAGATGATGTAATTACAACGGGCGCCACCATCGATGCTTGTTATGAAGCATTAAGTAAAGCGCCCGGCATAAAAATTTCTGTTTTGAGTTTAGCTTATGCTAAAAAAGATTAATTAAATTTAAAAAAGAAAAACACCACTGCTGCCCATTCTTTTTTTGTTCCGCTCGCATGACCAATTGTAGAGTGTGAAGAATTTTCAACAGTCCCATCACTTTTTACATACCCAATAGTAGAGTGAGAAGAATTTTCTATAGTTCCATCATTTTTTACATAACCAACTGTTGAATGCGAGGAATTCTCGATGGTCCCATCACTTTTAATGTAACCAATAGTTGAATGCGAAGAGTTTTCGATTGTCCCGTCACTTTTAATGTAACCCTTGGTGCTGTGGCTGCTGTTTTCAATAGTACCGTCGCTTTTTACATAACCTGTTGTTGAATGACTACTGTTCTCAATAGTTTGCGCGCTCAATCCGAATGCTAATCCTAAAAATGCAATTGATAATATTTTTTTCATGTTTATAGTTTTATTTGATTAAAGATAGATAAATTTGTGACATGGCTGAAGACCTTAAGATTAACGCACTATTAAAAAAAGATAAATATGCAGAGCTTTTTCCGCAGGTGAAAGCTTTGTTGGACGGCGAGAAGGATTTAATTGCCAATATGGCTAATATTTGTTCTGCTTTAAAATATGGCATGAACTTTTTTTGGGTAGGATTTTATTTAGTAAAAGAAAACGAACTGGTGCTCGGACCTTTCCAAGGAACTGTAGCTTGTACACGTATTGCAAAAGGAAAAGGTGTTTGTGGTAAAGCCTGGGAGAAAAATGAAATTATTATTGTGGATGATGTAGATCAATTTCCCGGTCACATTGCTTGCAGTGCATTATCAAAATCAGAAATTGTTTTACCTGTTTATAACTCAAAAAAAGAAATCATTGCAATTTTTGATGTGGATAGTGATGAACTAGCTTCGTTTGATAAAACAGATGAGGAATGGCTTATTAAGATAACATCGCTCCTTAACGTTTAGTTATTGTAATTCTCATTTGCTTTTTCGCTTTATTGTTATATCTTTACTAAAGCATGAAAAAATTATTTACGCTTGCTTTTGTATTATATGTTTTAACAGGATTTTCTTTAAAAAGAAATGTGCCTGCAACATATAGCACAATTCAGTCAGCATTAAATGCATGTAGTATAGGTGATACTGTTTTAGTTCAACCCGGAAATTATCAGGAAAATATTTACTGGCCAAAAATAAAAAACATAAAACTCTTCAGCGCAGGGGATAGCAGCAATACTTTTATAGATGCGAATTTTGTTGGACGTTGTTTGACTATAATAGATTCAACAAAAACATTGATAGACATTAATACAATAATAAGCGGCTTTAAATTAAAGAACGGATACAGTGACACAACTTCTTTTAATGGGACCGCTATTTATGCTTATGGAACAAGTTTTATAATTGAAAAGTGTGCAATAACAAATTGTAATGTTAATGCAATTAATTCTAGCTCAACCTATACATTAAGCGGAGGCGTTATCTTCTTTGACGGGAATGTTCCTACTTTGAGAAAAACTTCAATTTACGGAAATAACGTTTATAATAGTTCAGGTCATATCGAAGGAGGGTTAATTTGCGTTAGGCCATCTACGGCTAGTAGTATACTCAATGAACTATTGCTTTCTAGTAATCAGGTGAGCATACAGTCACAAGGAAGTAATTATATAAAAGGAGCATTGATATATTGCGTTGAGTTTGCTGCTGATCAAATACGAGTTATAAATAATAAGGTAGATTATATTGGAGGTACAATCCCATCGATTTTTTACAGTTTTTTATATGGCTCAGGCTATGGTGGCTCAATAAAGAATTCATTAATAGCTTCCAATACGTTTTCAGCGAGTGTAAATATTAACATGACCTGTTTAGTATTAATGGCTCCAGCAAAGAATGGAGGGGCTTCACATAATTTAACCCATCTAACTATTGTTGATAATAAAGCCATGAGCACTGGAAGTATTACTGCGATTTCTTTTTGTGGAGTTAATGGAACCAGCTCATTTCATAAATTTTACAACATAACAAATTGCATTTTTTGGAATCCTTATAATGGAATAAATAATGAAATATCCCGAATTGTTTCTTCACTTAACTCTTTTGGAGTTTCTTTTAGTAATATTAGAAAATATGGAGCGGGCATATTCCCGACTAATTCTTATACTATAAATCCTCAATTTGTTTCTGGTTCTGATTATCATTTATCACCAGCCTCTCCATTGCTAAGTAGCGGAAGTTATATTTTGAATTATGATTTGGATGGAAATTCAAGACCCTTACCTAATCCTTCCTTTCCCGATATTGGATGTTATGAAATGAATCAACCAACATCCTCAATAACACTTAGCTGTTCTGCTTCAACTAATACTATCTGCGAATATCAATCACCTTGCTTTTATAATTATACGTCTAAGACAAAAAACAGAATTTGGAGTATTATTCCCTCAGTTGGAGGTTGGCCTAATGTTAAAGATACAGCGTGCTCACAAATTTATCCTGCTGGAACTTATACAATAAATCTAACGGTAACTGATAGCAGCAATGCAATTGGTACTTCAAGTTTTGTAATAACGGCTTATCCTATTCCAACTGTTTCTCCTATATCTGCGTACAATAATTTGTGCACCGGACAGAGCGCAACTTTATCGTCAACTTATACAGGTACTACTTCAACAGTACTATGGAGTAGTGGGGCAACAAGTCCAACAATTGTTATTACGCCAACAGTATCCGGTAATTATACTTTTACTTATACAAATGTGTATGGGTGTCCAAGATCAGGATCATGGGGTATAAATTATACCAATACTCCAGCGCCTACAGTAACCATTACACCGAGTTCAAGTCTCATTTGTTCTGGTCAAACTGTGACGCTAACAGCTAGCTCTACATTTACTAATATTACTTTTAGTTGGGCTTCTTTTGGCACTTACACTTCTGTTGTAGCGAGTCCAACAGTAAGCACAACATACACCGTAAGCGCGTATAATAGTTCGAGTTGTCGTTCGGATACCACTCAGTTAATCACTGTTTCTCTGTGCACAGGCATTACTTCAGTGTATTTAAATAATAAGGAAATTGGTATTTCTCCCAACCCAAACTGCGGAGCATTTGTTTTGTATTCTACAATAAAAGAAAATGGGGCATTTGAAATCTATAATTGCATCGGACAAATAATTAAGTCAGGAATTATTGAAGAAGAAAAAACAAAAATCAGTTTGGAAAATAACCTTTCAGGAATTTATTTCATAAAGATTATGGAAAACAAAAAAATAATTTCTACGCAAAAATTAATTCTTAACAATTAATCCTCTGCATCTCTGCGAGAAAAATTATTCCTGTACGTAAATTCGTTTCACTCTCCCTGCAATTGAAGTGAGTACTTCATAAGGAATGGTATTCATCGCAACAGATAAATTGCGGATTTGTCCGAAGCTTTCAAAGATCAGGACCTCATCACCTTCATTACAATTTACATTCGTTATATCAATCATACACATGTCCATACAAATATTACCAATGGTTTTGCAGGCAATTTTATTTATATAAACCCCAAACTTTCCATTGCCTAATTCCCGTTTAAACCCATCAGCATAACCAATAGGGATTACGGCGATTCTTGTATCATTAATTATTTTTCCGTTGCGATTATAACCAACCGTTTCTCCTGCTTTAATATTTTTTATTTGTGAGATGCGCGTTTTTAAGGCGCTTACGTTTTGTAATTTAGTTTGTTCTTCAGCATTAACGCCAACGCCATACATCCCAATACCCAAACGCACCATATTATAATGCGCATGTTTAAAACGCGTTACACCACCTGAATTACAAATATGTTTTATGAACGCGTACTCTAATTTATTTTGTAATAACGAACAGCCTTTTTCAAAAACAGAAATTTGTTGATTTGTAAAATTATCTAATTCAGGATTATCCGTCGCTGCTAAATGGGAGAAAACACTTTTTACTTTTAGTTGAGGATATTTTAACAGCGTATCGGCTAGTTTTTCAAAATCTTTTTCTTCAAAACCTAAGCGATGCATCCCTGTATCTAATTTGATGTGTACGGGAAAAGATTCCGCATACCCACTTTTTTGTAAGGCTTTGCAAAATAATTCTAAAATGCGGAACGAGTATATTTCAGGTTCTAAATTATAATTAATGATGTCTTCAAACGAATCTTCTTCCGGACTCATCACCATCACCGGCAAATTAATTTGCGCGTTACGTAATTCAACGCCTTCATCAGCATATGCTACTGCTAAATAATTTACGCCAATGTGCTGTAATGTTTTTGCGATTTCCGCACTGCCACTTCCGTACCCTGTTGCTTTTACCATACACATTAGTTGTGTTTCAGGTTTCATTAGGCTACGGTAGTAATTAATATTTTCGGTGAGTTTATTTAAATTAATTTCTAAAACAGTATCATGACTTTTTTGTTGCAGCAATTGTGAAATATTTTCAAAACCAAAACTACGCGCGCCTTTTAAAAGAATTGTTGAGTTGGCGATTTGGTGATTTGGTGAGTTAAATGCGTTGACGAATTCATGCGTATTTTCAAAAAATGTTTTCTTTATTGTAAATGCTTCAGCATTAGCTGAAATATTTTTACCAATACCAATCAACGCATTAATTTTATATTGCTTCAAGAGTTTTGCAATTTCCTTATATAAAATTTTTGTGCTTTGTCCAGATTGTTCTATGTCCGACAAAATAACAGTTTTTGAATCGCTTCGATTTTGCTGATGCAAATAATTGAGCGCAATTTTTAACGAATCTAAATCCGAATTATAAAAATCATTTATTAAAACGCAATTATTAATACCGTTTTTAATTTCCAATCGCAGAGCAATAGAAGGTAATTCTTTAAAGGAAGAATAATATTTTTCAGGCTCTAATCCTGTTGCCAATAGAACACCAAAACAAGTTATGGCATTTGAAATGGATGCCGTATCTGTAAATGGAATTTCTAAATTATAATTTTTTGTACCATGAACTAATTCAATTTTTGTAAGGGCTCCTTCAACAACAGTTTTTTTAATTTGAATGGAAGAGCCTTTTTCTTTTCCAATGACAATTAATTTTTTGCTTTTGTATTTGGATGGAATTTGTTTTGCGCTTAAACCATTCACAACAATTACCGTGCAATTATCAAACAACGAAAATTTTTCAACAATTTTTTGTTTTAATCCTGAAAAGCCTTCAGCGTGCGCGTCTCCTAAATTAGTAAACACACCAATGTTGGGTTTAATTATTTTCTCTAGCTTTTGCATTTCCTTCGTGGTAGAAATACCAGCTTCAAAAATTCCGACTGTATGTTCACTATTTAAATTCCAAACAGAAAGCGGAACACCAATTTGTGAATTATAACTTTTAGGGCTACGACAAATATTAAAATGATTTTTCAATAAAGCATACAACCATTCTTTCACTATGGTTTTTCCATTGCTTCCTGTTATTGCAATAACGGGTAATGAAAATTGCTGACGATGATGCGCTGCTAATTGCTGAAGTGCACTTAATGTATTTTTTACTTTAATGATAGCGCAGTCTTTCGGAAGTTTTACATTTTCCGAAATCACAAAACAGCGAACGCCGTTTTTATATAAATCATTTATGTATTTATGTCCGTTGTTTCTTTCACTAACCAACGCAAAAAAAACACTTTCGTTGTAAGTGGTAATGGTGCGGCTGTCGCTAATTAAATATTTTATCGCATTTACAGAAGCGCCGCTTAATTTGCCTTTAACTATTTCAGATATTTTTTTTGAAGTATTCAAATTAGCTATTCATTTTATTATAACAAGCGCGACACAATGGCTCGTAACTATCCGTCTCTCCTAACAAAACCAATTTATCATCCGGTATTTTGCGGTACGAAACGTAAGCTAAGTTACCACATTGCATACAAATAGCGTGAACTTTCGTTACATATTCTGCCATCGCCATTAATTGGGGCATTGGTCCGAATGGTTTTCCCTGAAAATCCAAATCTAGCCCAGCAATAATAACACGAATACCTGAATTGGCTAACTGATTACAAACATTAGGAAGTTCCATGTCAAAAAACTGCGCTTCATCAATAGCAACCACATCCACATCATTTACCATTAGTAAAATATTAGAACTGGCTGGCACAGGTGTGCTATGAATTTCATTTCCTTGATGAGAAACTACTTTTATCTCGTCGTAACGCGTATCAATTTGTGGTTTAAAAATCTCAACTTTTTGCTTAGCGAATTGCGCCCGCTTTAAACGCCGGATGAGTTCTTCCGTTTTTCCAGAGAACATACTGCCGCAAATCACCTCTATCCAACCCCTGCGCTGGTATGTTGTGGTATTCTCTAAAAACATTGTTTAAAAGGCGTTAATATGTAAACGCTAAATGTAAAGGTAAAAGACTTATTTTTAGTACTGAAATTATTCACAAATAATAACAAATGACAACAGATAAAGCTTTTGAACAGTTGAAGTTAGCGGCACTTGAGGTGAAATCTCTGTTAATTGATATAGATGAGAATATTCATCCTTCGGTGGATGAAATTGATAAAATTGCAAAACGCATTGATGTGTTAAGTGAACAAATTGTTATTTACAAATTTCTCCAAACACAAAAGGAGTTATCGCCCAGCTTTAACCTTCATTTAAAAGTGATGGAGAAAGCCAATACAGTTGTTCCGCCGGAAACCATTGCAACATCTGCGATAAAAGAAACCGCAAACGCCATTATTTCCAATGATCACATTGAAGGAACAGTGAATGTTGCTAGAAAAATAGAGATGGGACTGAACGATAAATTCAGAATGATAAACGAATTATTTAAAACCAGTACGACCGAATTTAATTTAGCCATCGAGCAGCTTAATTTGTTTGATTCACTCGAAAAAAGTGCTGCATATCTCGACGAGTTGAAGCGATTATATGGCTGGAAAGATAATCAGGAGTTAACGATTCGCTTATATCAACTTAATCAGAAACGCTTCGCCTAACTCTTCATCAAACTAGGATGAAATTTTTTTTTTTCTTTTTTCTTTTCACTTTTTTTTTACTTGGTATACAAGCGCAAGATTCGCTTTACGCCCGACTTGTAATTAAAAAACTAACCTCAAAAGAATGTTTTGGCAGGGGGTATCTTAATAACGGTTTGGATATAGCGGCTAAATTTATATCATCAGAATTAAAACGCTTTAAAGCAGAAGCACTTTTTGCAACAGGTTATTTTCAGTGGTTCGATTTTGACGTGAACACATTTCCTGATAAAATATCAGTAAAAATAAATGGCAAACTTTTAAAACCGGGAATTGATTTTATCCCCAACCCAGAGAGCGGAAGCGTGAAGGGAAAATTTCTCCTAACAAAAAAAGATAGCACTACTTATTTAACACAAAATTCGCCAATTCCTATTGCTGTAAATTTAAAACGAAAACTAACGTTTAGTGTAGCAACAAATTCGGTAACGTATTGCGGAATAGAATTATTAAACACTAATCAATATGCCGATTTAAAAACTATTGATTTAAATATTGAAAGTAAAGTTCTGACTAAATATATTAACAAAAATATTTGCGCGTTTGTAAAGGGAACAAAGGAAAATGATTCTGTAGTTGTATTTACTGCGCATTACGACCATTTAGGCGGTATTGGTAAAAAAACGTTTTTCCCTGGCGCAAACGATAATGCAAGTGGCGTGAGTATGTTATTGAATTTGGTAAAATATTTTTCTGAAAATCCACCTAGGTATAAAACAGTTTTTGTTTTTTTTGCGGGCGAAGAAGCTGGACTTCTAGGTTCGAAATATTTTGTAGATAATAATACCCTAGATCTAAAAAAAATAAAATTCCTTGTTAATCTTGATTTATTGGGAACGGGTTCTGATGGCATTATGGTGGTGAACGCTACCGTCTTCAAATCTCAATTCGAAAAGCTAAAAAAAGTTAACGACGAAAAACTCCTTATTAAAGAAATAAAACAACGCGGAAAAGCCCAAAATAGCGACCATTACTGGTTCAGTGATAAGGGAGTACCTTGTTTTTTTATTTATACTCTTGGCGGAATTAAGGCCTACCACGATGTTTTTGACATCGAAAAAACCCTGCCTTTAACAGAATATTCCGACGTTTTTCGCCTCTTAACAGGCTTTGTAAAAGAGCTTTAGAAAAACACAATATTTTCATGAAAAATACGTATCTTTAAAAGCTTATCGCTTATGAGTTTTAAGAGATTTTTGTCAGTTTTTGCTATTGTCATCCTTGGCTCTATCAAACCTTTGTTTGGTCAGTTTTATTATGGGATGCAAAGTGTGGATTTTGGTAAAAATAGAGTTCAATATCAAACTTTCGATTGGACCTATTTCGAATTTGATCGCTATAAAGTTTATACTTATGCCGGCGGAAAAGAAATTGCTCAATACGTTGCAGTTTCAGTCGATAAACAACTTCCGGTTTTAGAAAAGCGTCTTGATTTCGAGATGGACGAAAAAATTCAGATTCTCGTTTACAACAATCAGAACGATTACAAACAAAGCAATTTAGGTTTAGCTGCCGACGATATGAATAATATCGGTGGTGTGACAAGAATTGTAGGCGATAAAATAAATGTTTTTTTTAATGGCAGTCACGCCGATCTTGACCGACAGATTCGTGCCGCTTTAGCAGAACTAATAATTAATAAAAAACTTTACGGTGGAAGAGCGCGTGATATGGTTCGTAATTCTTCATTGTTAGTATTACCGGATTGGTATGTCCAGGGTCTAGTAAAATATTTATCCGAAGGATGGAATACGTATTCTGATAATTATTTAATGGATGCAATTAAAAACGATCGCCTTTATAAATTTAGTCAGCTTACAGGAAAAGATGCCTACAATGCAGGCCATGCGCTTTGGTATTATATAGCGGAAACTTATGGCGACGCTGCGATACCAAGCATTTTATACATGACAAGAATACAGAGGAGTGCAGATCAAGGTTTGCAATTATCTCCTGCGGGCGTTAACGTGAGCAATTTAATTTTTGAATTATGCGAAGCGTTTAATAAACGTTATTATAATTATAAAGACACAAGTCAAAAATTGCCTGTCGCACAAGAGGTATTAAAAAAACAAAAAAAGACACGGCATTATTATAATTTAAAAGTCAGCCCTGATGGACAAAAAGCAATTTACTCTACAAATGAGTTAGGGCAGTTTAAAGTTTGGTTAAATACAATTGGTGAAGAAAAACACAAGCGCCTTTTAAAATTTGGCCCGAAGGTTGAGCGTTTGGAAGATTATAATTACCCTTTATTAGCATGGCACCCTAATAACGAAATTGTAGCGATGGTGTATGAGCGCAAAAACCAATTAATACTGCAAACATACGATGTTATTACCGGCGAAAAATTTAAACGGAATATTACGGGTTTCGAAAAAATAAATAGTTTTTCGTTTAGTCATGATGGAAAAAAATTAGTTCTTAGTGGTGTAAAAAAAGGAAAAGGTCAATCTGACATTTTTGTTTTTTTAATGAACAGCGGTGGATTAGAGCAAATGACCAATGATATTTGGGATGATAATAATCCAGTATTCGTAAAAAACACAACTGGAATTGTTTTCGAGAGCAATAGGGTTTCTGATACAATACGCTCAACAGATGACGCAAAAATATTTTACAAAATAACGCGTAACAACGATTTGTTTTATTTATCCTACAATCCAAAATCGCAAGTTGCTATTCGTGTAACTAATACGCCGGATATAAATGAAACACAGGCACAGGAATATTCAAAAGAATCCATTGCGTTTTTAAGTGAGAAAAATGGCGTGTACAATCGCTTCATTGCTAAATTCGACAGTAGTATTTCGTTTGTTGATACGGTAGAACATTACCGTTATTTTTTCAATTCAAAAGCAGTGAGTAATTATAGCAGAAATGTTATCGAACAAAATATTAATACACGCTTCACTAAAAAAGCAGAAATATTTTACGACAACGGACGTTACGTATTAGCAGTATCTGATTTGAAGAAGGAGGCAGATTTAGCGCCTGTTGAATTAAAAAATTCCTGGTTTAAAGCATCAGAACGTCAAAGTATTTTTGACCCAGAAAAAATCTCTAATCGTCGTTCCCGTATTCAGCCCGTTCAAGAAAAGACAAGTACCTTTCAGGCAGATACCTCAGGAAAAAAATCTAGTGGAGTCGATTTTAATAATTATAGTTTAACCGGAGAAAAAAATAAACCAAAAGAAAAATCGGAAACACCTACAATAAATAAACCTGCGGCGGTAGATACAAATGGAAGAAGCACTGTAACAAAAAATGAATTTCGTTTTCCAATCCAACAAAATTATTACACGGCATTTTATACCGATTATGTAGTTACGCAATTAGATAATTCGTATTTAGGCACCAACTACCAACGGTTTACGGGTGGTTCAAGTCCTATCTATTTAAATCCTGGCTTAAATGCATTATTTAAAATTGGCTTAAGCGATTTGATGGAAGACAGAAGAATTGTGGCCGGATTCAGAATTGCGGGCTCTTTGGATAATGAAGAGATGTTGAGTTTTGAAAACCGAAAACGTTTACTCGATCATCAATTGGTATTGCACCGTCAGGCATTTTTAAAAATAAATAATTTTTACGGCGATGTTGCAAAAGTTAATACTTACGATGGACGTTACTCTATTAAATTACCATTTAATGAAGTATGCGCTACACGCCTTTCGGTAATGTACCGTAACGATAGAACTGTTTTTGCTTCAGTAGGTGATGTCTCTTTACCTAAACGAAACACGTATGATAATTATGTGGGCGGACGATTGGAATTTATTTTTGATAATACACGTAAACGTGGTCTGAATTTATTTAATGGTGTTCGTGCAAAAGTGTGGGCAGAGTATTGGCGATTAGTAAAAGAAGACAGACACGATTTAATAACATTTGGTTTTGATATTCGTGGCTACAAAAAAGTACATCGCGATTTAATTTGGGCGAATCGTTTAGCAGGCGGAAGCTCATGGGGCACCGATAAATTAATTTATTATTTAGGTGGAGTGGATTCGTGGTTCAATCCGAAGTTTGATAACAGTATTAACGTTGTAAAATCAGACCAATATCAATTCCAAACCCTGGCTACTAACATGCGAGGGTTCAAACAAAACATTCGTAATGGAAATAATTTTGTGGTATGGAATTCCGAATTACGTTTTCCTATTTTCAGATATTTATATAATCGTCCGATTCGCTCTGACTTTATTAATAATTTCCAAGTTATTGCATTTGGCGATATGGGTATGGCATGGTATGGAACAAATCCACTTAGCGAAGAAAACACATTGAATAAAAATATTTATTACGGTAATCCAATTACCTTAACGATTTACAATCAAAAAAACCCATTGGTTGCTGGTGTCGGATTTGGTGTTCGTTCACGTTTGTTGGGATATTTTTGTCGCCTCGATTTTGGTTGGGGAATTGATGATATGAAAGTTCAAAAATCAATTACTTACCTTTCGTTTACAACTGATTTTTAAAATCTGTAATGAGCTAGCCGAAATATGAACAGCATTTACATTTTACTTTTAGTTGGTATAGTAGCAGGCTTATTAAGCGGCCTAGTGGGTATTGGTGGTGGAATAATTGTAGTTCCAGTTCTGGTTTACTTTTTGCATTTTAGTCAGCAGCAAGCGCAAGGCACCACGCTGTTTATGTTTTTATTACCCATTGGTATTTTAGGCGTGATGAATTATTACAAAGCCGGTTATGTTGATATTAAAACGGCATTAATTGTAGGGAGTACATTTATAATTGGAAGTTATTTTGGAAGCAAGCTCGCCATTTCTCTCGATCAAAAAACAGTGAAACAAATATTTGGAGTGATTATAGTTTTATTGGGTATTAAAATGATTTTTTGGAAATAGTGGTAACTGTCAATCAAATAAAAGAACAAGCCGATAAAATTTTTGCTACAGTTTTAGCGACACGTCGCCATATTCATCAGCGCCCTGAATTATCATTTAAAGAAACAGAAACATCAAAATACATTTGTTCTTTATTGGATAAAATGGGAGTTACTTACACAACTGGCCACGTAAAAACCGGAATTGTTGCTCTCATAAAAGGAAAAAATCCTGATAAAAAAGTGGTATTGTTGCGTGCGGATATGGATGCTTTGCCAATAACCGAGCAAAACAAAACAGAATACGTTTCGAAAAATATTGGTGTTATGCATGCTTGTGGACATGATGTACACAGCGCTTCAGTAATCGGCGCAGCCCATATACTAAACACATTTAAAAACGAATTTGAAGGCACAGTAAAAATAATTTTTCAACCCGGAGAAGAAGTATTACCCGGTGGTGCGTCGTTGATGATTAAAGAAGGTGTTTTAAAAAACCCAAGCGTAAATGTTGCGATTGCACAACACGTTCATCCAAGCATGGAAGTTGGTAAAGTAGGATTCAGGAGCGGAATGTATATGGCCAGCACAGATGAAATTTATTTAACTATTACCGGCAAAGGTGGTCATGCTGCCATGCCAGCTGATTATAATAATCCTTTGTTGATTGCGTCAGAAGTATTATTAGAGCTGAAAAATAAATTTCCAAATGATGGCAAATCAGAGATCCCAACCGTGTTGGCTTTTGGAAAAATTGAAGGGGCAGGGGCAACGAACGTTATACCTGAAAAAGTAGACATCCAAGGTACTTTTAGAACCATGGATGAGAAATGGAGAACGGAAGCGCATAATATCATTACCAAAATAATTGAAGAGATTTGTAACAAGAATAATGCAAAAGCAGATTTAAAAATAATGCGTGGCTATCCTTTTTTAGTAAATGATACAACTGTTACTGAAAATTGCAGAGAAGCGGCCATTAATTATTTAGGAAAAGAGAATGTTGAAGAATTACCAATGCGAATGACGGCCGAAGACTTTGCTTATTTTACGCAAGAGTTACCATGTTGTTTTTATCGTTTAGGAACAGGGAATAAAGCAAAAGGAATTGTTTCGGGAGTTCACACACCAACTTTCGACATTGACGAAGAAGCCTTAAGAATTGGCTCCGGATTAATGGCATGGTTGACATTGGAAGAACTAAAAAGGGTTTAGAAAATAATGATTATTGTAAGTTAAAGTGGAAATTAATAATAGAAGAAAATATACTAATTTTACTGACTTTACGTTTAATAAAGTGTTGAAACTACGTAGTATCACATATTTAGGACTTTTTAGTCTTTTGGTTCTGTTTCAAAGCTGCGGCACTAAAAAGAACACCTTCATTCACAGGGGATATCATAATATGACGGCCCGTTTTAATGGATATTACTGGAGTTCGGAAGCCATTAAAGAAGGGGTTTTTAAAATCGAAGGAGCTAATAAAGATAATTACGAAAAAGTACTTCCGGTTTATGTAGTGCCAAGCAACGAAAGCGCTAAAGCTACTTTTCCTGATTTTGATAAGGCTATTAAAAAATCTTCATTGGTAATTCAACGCCACACTATTAAAGATAAAAAAGATGTTGAAATACCTACTGCAGGTAAATGGATTGATAATAATTGGATTAACATCGGCATCTCACGTTTTTATAAGCGCGAATTTTTTTCAGGTATCGAGGCTTTTGATTATGTTGTTCGTACTTACAAAACAAAAGACAAATACAAAGCCTTATTGTGGGAAGCTAAAGCCTTAAATGAAATTGGTTCTGTGTCAACCTCTGAACCTATTATTGCCATTTTACATAACGATAAAAAAGTACCAAGAAAAATTCAAAGTCAGATTGGCGCACTTCGTGGTGATTACTTTATTAAACGCGGTTTAAATAAAGAAGCTATTGCTGCTTTAACAGAAGCGGCAAACCAACCGGGAATTTTAAGAAAAGGCTTAAGAAGAAAAGAGCGCGCTCGCTATGCTTTTATTGTTGCGCAACTTTACGAAGAAGAAAAAAATGTAAAAAAAGCACGCCAGTTTTATGAGAGAGCCTTAAGTTTAAAACCGGCTTACGATATGGTGTTTTATGCTAATATTAAATTAGCGCGTATGGTAGATACGAAACGCGGTGGTGCCGAAAAAACAAAAAGTAAATTGCTGAAAATGACAAAAGACAGCAAGAACTCAGAATACCTTGATGTTATTTATTATACGTTAGGAGAAATTGAAGAGAAAGAAAGACATGACGACAAGGCCATTGAGTATTATGTAAAATCGGCGCAGAACAGTGTAAGTAACGTGAATCAAAAAGCATTAGCGTATTTAAAATTAGGAGACATTTATTTCGAAAAATCGAATTACTATTTGTCGGAAGGATATTACGATAGTACTATTACCGTATTACCGAAAGATCATCCTAACTACAATAACATTGTTAATCGTAAAAACACATTATCAACTTTAGTGGGATATATTAGAACTATTAAACGCGAAGATAGTTTGCAAAAGTTGGCTAATCTTTCGGAGCCTGAGCGCAACAAAGCCATTGATAAAATAATTTCTAAGATTGAAGATGACGAAGAAAAAAAGAAAGAAGAATTAGAGCGAATAAAATCACAGAATTTAAATCCTCTAACAAATACTACTGGGTCTAATCAGGGCGATAATATTTTTGGGGGTGGTACGGGTTGGTATTTCTATAATCAAACTACAATTAGTTTTGGTATTGCTGATTTTGCAAAGCGTTGGGGTAACCGTAAACTGGAAGACAATTGGAGAAGAAGTCAGAAGGGGTTAATAATTGATAATAACGCAACAGATAATGAACCTGTAGCAACTAAAACAACTACTGCAGGAAACAAAAACAATCCGAAAGCAAATAAAGACCCTCGCAAAACGCGAGAGTATTATTTAAAAATGCTCCCATTAACAGATACGTTAATGAAAACATCGCATGCAAAAATTATTGAAGCTGATTATTTATTGGGATCTACTTATAAAGAAGAATTAAATAATAATAAAAGATCGATTGCAGCATTTGAAGATTTAAATAACCGTTACCCTGAACATAAATACAGATTACAATGTTATTATCAGTTATACCGTACGTATTTGGCCGATAATAATAAACCACAATCCGATTTTTATAAAGACAAACTATTAAATGAATATCCAAAAAGTGAATATGCTAAATTGATTAAAAATCCGAAGTATGCTGAAGAAAGAAATGCAGAACGCGGAGAAGTAGAAAAATTTTATGAGAGCACTTTCGATTTATATTCGGCTGGGAATTATGAGCAATCGTATTCACAATGTAATTTAGCTTACACAAAATACGGTAAGACTGATTTTTCTGCTAAGTTCGAGTTGGTTCGCGCAATGTGTATTGGTAGGTTAAAAGGTCCCGACTCTTTAACCTGGGCCATTAATGAGTTTTTAATTTTGTATCCTAATTCGGAAGTAACGCCTCGTGCTACCGAAATATTAAATGCGATAAAAAAATATAAAAACCCCGAACTGTACGATAATCAAAATAAAAATCCAGCAAAAACGCCAACAGATACCTTTAACTTGAAGTTGGATTCGGAACATTTCGCCTTAATTATTTCGCCTGATGACCCTAAAGTTTCCACGCCTTATAAATCTTCTATCGATAATTTTAATCGTGAATATTATTCAAACAAAAGCTTTTCAATTTCAAGTAATTTATTTGCGGGAACTCAACAAATGATTTTAGTGAAATCCTTTGCAGAAGCTAAAGACGCCTATGATTATATAGAAAACCTGAAATCAGACACCAGAATATATACAGGAAATATTAAAAAAGAGCTCTTTACCTTCCTTATCGTATCTGTAGAAAACCTCCCTTTATTCTATAAAAAGGCTAGTGTAGCCTACTATAAGGCCTTCTTCGACGAAGCCTATAAAACTGTGATTCAACAGCCTAAATAAAAATTTGGCTAGTTTAATTGAATTCACTAACTTGCACTAAATTAACTATTTACACCTTTTTATGTTAGGAATAGGAAATAAAAACTCAAGCGCCGAATCAAGTGCAATCAATCTTATAGGATTAGGCACTCAAATTATTGGCGACATCATTTCTGCAGGCGATGTACGAATTGATGGTAAATTAAATGGGAATATTAAACTAAATGGTCGCTTGGTTATAGGTCCAAATGGTAAAATAGAAGGAAATGTAACTTGCCAAAACGCAGATATTTCAGGAGAAATAAAAGGAGTTGTAGAGGTTGCCGAAATGTTGGTTTTAAAAGCAACAGCTAGAATTTTAGGCGACATAGTTACCGGAAAACTTTCTATTGAGCCGGGTGCAGTGTTTACAGGAAGTTGTAACATGGGCGCCATTGTAAAAAACATTAATTCTTCAGGTGAAAAATCAATCGCCACGAAAACCGCCTAGTAATTTTAATAAGTATTCTAATTTAGGAATACAGATGGCAGTTACTATTGGTTTAGGATGCTGGGGAGGCTATAAACTCGACCAAACCTATCCTAACAAATATCATGTTTACACAATCATCTTAAGTTTATTCTCTATTTTCGCAGCCTTATATCTTGTATTAAAAGATTTTATTAAGCCCAAAGAATAATGCAATCAACTATTTTTAAAGTCATTGGTATTTCAGCTCTTTTATCGGCAGCAATATCGCTTCTTCTTAATTTTTTAGACTTAGCAATATCATCTACCTGGTATATCAGTATAGTTTTTCACCTTTTTATTTCTGTGTTGTTGTATTTACTGTTGTTCCGTAAAACGGGCGACCCACGCGACTATACTTTTAAAATTATGTTTTCATCAATGGGACGTTTATTGGTGTGCATGATTAGCTTGTTGATTTATAAGGTGTGCGACAAGCAAAATTTCACCCATTTTGCGGTACATTTTATGATCCATTATATTTTGTTTACGGTATTTGAAATTGGATATTTACTAAAGTTTATTAAAACTCCTAAAAATGATTAAAAGACAAAATTTAGCAATAGCGTTTGTATTTACAAGCGTATTATTGTTTGCACAGGATGCTACAAAAGTGCCTCAATTATCAGGCCCTGAAATGACCAATAAAAAAGGCAGCGAATATAAATTCAGTGTGGTTAAAAATTTGGATGCAACAGCGGTTCAAAACCAAAACATGACTGGTACTTGTTGGTCGTTTTCAGCTTTATCATTTTTCGAGAGTGAATTAATTCGCATGGGTAAAGGCAAAGATTATAATTTATCGGAAATGTTTGTAGCACGAAAAGCATATCCTTTAAAAGCTGATAATTACATACGTATGCACGGTAAAACTAATATCGGTGAAGGAGGAGGGTTTCCGGACGTTATACAAGTAATTCGTCAATACGGTATGGTACCCGAAGAAGTGTATTCAGGAAAAAAAGATGCGAAGTCACAACACTATCACGGACAATTGGAAGCTTCAATTATATCAGTAGTGAAATCAACTGTAGATGAAAAAACCGGTAAGATAGATTTTGATGCGGCGCATAGCTCAGTTGAAAGCATCTGTGATGCGTTTTTAGGAAAGGTGCCTGAAAAATTTGAATACAAAGGAAAACAATACACTCCAAAATCATACGCAGAAGCTACAGGTATCAATGCTGACGATTATGTTTTTATTACCTCATTTAATCATCATCCGTTTTATTCAAAATTTGTTTTGGAAGTTCCTGATAATTGGAACTGGGAATCGATGTATAATGTTCCTGTAAATGATTTAAAAGAAATAATGAACTCTGCTATTCAAAATGGATTTACCATTGCGTGGGCTGCTGATGTAAGCGAAAAAGGTTTTATGTACAAAGATGGAATTGCAGTTGCTCCTGAAAAACCATTTGAAGAGATGACATCTGAAGAGAAAAAAGAATTATCCATGAAGCCTCAAAAACAATTAGTGGTTACGCAAGAGATGCGTCAAAAAGCATTTGATAATTATGAAACGCAGGACGATCACGGCATGCATATAGTTGGAATTGTGAAAGACCAAAACGGAACACCATTTTATGTTGTAAAAAATTCATGGGGCAGCGATTTAAATGAATGCGGAGGATATTTTTTCGCATCAGAAAGTTTTGTGTTGTATAAAACAACAAGTATTATGCTTCACAAAAAAGGTATTCCGGCGCCAATCGCTAAAAAATTAAGCATCACTCAATAGTAATTTAAGTCGTTTTTAGCCCACTTAGTGAAACCCTCAAAGAAATGAGTGAGTCGAAACCGACTGATATATAGTAAGTTGGATGATATTAATTTACTCTTTAACCTTCCTTCACAGTATTCTACTAAACCTTTTGCACGGTTTTTGCGTCTTAGTATATAAAGGCATCAATCATGGCAATTAAACAACTTACTATACCAATGTTTCCGCTTAACATGGTGGTTTTACCGGGAGAGTCGGTGAAATTGCATATTTATGAGGAACGCTATAAGCAACTCATTAATGATTGTTTAGAGAACGAAGCACATTTCGGAATACCATTTGCAGTAAACGGAAAAGTAAAAACGTACGGCGTTGAAGTGAGTATTAAAAAAGTAATTAAGATTTTTGAAAACGGTGAGATGGATATTATGGTGCAAGGCGAACGCGTGTTCAGTATTTTAGATTACTCTAGCAAATTAAAACCAAAATTATACGGCGCTGCAATTATTCAATACGAAGAAGAAGATATGCTAAAAGCGAGTCAGTATTTACAAGAGTTAGCAATGGAATATTTATCTCTATCGCAAAACAAAATGGTAGACTACGAAACTTTTGATGCAGTTTCATTATACGATATCGCTAATTTATTACAACTGTCTGCAAAAGAAAAATATCAATTAATCTCAATCAAATCGTTTGACGAAAAAGAAAAATCTTTATGCAATACATTCCGTCAGTCCATTTGTATTTTCGAAAAGGAAGTTGAATTAAAAGACCGATTTATCTTTAACTAAATTGGTTACTGAGCTTGTCGAAATACCACATTTAGGGTTAAAAGCCCCAGTTACTAAAAACAATGAACCACCTGTAATAAGGTGGTTTTTTATTTTAGATACGCGCCATATCTTTATATCAGAGAAAATTAAAGTATGCGAAAAATTTACATGTTACCTTACATATTGTTCAACATAAAACCTAAAGGCCATGAAAATTGTATTCAACAACTCGCAAAAAATGAACGAAATCATTTTTGCTAACCGCAACAAAAGTTACGGCGCTTATGTTCTAAGAGCCGCTTATAATTCTACTATTTTTAAATCCCTTTCGATTGTCTCATCAACTGTATTTTTATTTGCGATTGGTGTTTACATTTTCACTAAAGTGACAGATGAAAACTCAACACTTTATACAGGAACAAACGACAGCGTTACTGTATGTGATTTCAGACCATTAGAAAAAAAAGTACCTGAGCCACCAAAACCACAACCGCAAGGTGGAAAAAAAGTAAATGGAGTGGCGACTATTATAAACGATACTGCATCCGTTGAGAATAAACCTGAATTAGATCCGAATGCTAATCTCAATCCAAAAGGTAATGCAACTAATACTGGCTCTTTAACAGGTACCGGAACCGGAAGTGTTGCAATTGTAACACCAACAGTTGAAGAAATACCTGAACCTCCAACTGCAATTCCTGTTGAAGAACCTGAATTCGAAGGAGGTTTAAGAGCGCTTCGTGAATTTATTGTAAGAAATACAGTCTATCCCGAATTAGCAAAAGAAATGGGTTTAGAAGGAACCGTATACGTGAGTTTTATAATTGATGAAAAAGGACAAATAGAAAGTTCTAAAATTTTAAAAGGAGTTGGTGGTGGATGCAGCGAAGAAGCCAGTCGTGTTGTAAATAAAATCCCAGAATTTAAAAAACCGGGAAAAAATGCATTAGGAAAGCCTGTTAAAGTAATTTTTAACATACCAATTGCCTTTAAGTTGAAATAATGATGTAGAGCCGTATTCACTTCATTCGATGTAAGTTTGTTTGTTTTGATAGTGAGCCGCTTCAAATGGGAGCGGCTTTTTTGTAACTATTCCTTTTTCTGCCGTTATATAAACATAATCTTGTTTAAAACCCCTTATGGCATAAAATTTACGCGCCTCTTTATACTCTAATTTCGTAGTAAATTTTTTATTTATGCTGAACTTCATTTTACAGATTAATCCTGCAACAACAGTTGCTGCGGTCGCCGATTCTTTAAATAGCGCCGTAACAGGTATTCAAACTGCCGCAAACGCAGTTCCTGAAATTACCGAAACAAAAATTTCTTTAATGGAAATGGTAATGAAAGGTTCTATTCCCGTAATGGCTATGTTAGGATTTTTATTAGCACTATCGTTATATGTTTTAGTAGAACGCCTAATGGTAATCAGTAAAGCATCAAAGAAAAATCCTACTCTCTTGCCAAGCCTTAAAGATATGGTTCAAAGTGGTAATATAGTTAACGCACGCAGCATGTGTAAAAACGTTAACACGCCTGAGTCGTTAATGTTAGAGCAAGGCGTTTCACGCGTTGGACAATCTACTCAAGAAATACGTGAAGCAATGACAGCAAGCGCTTCTAATGAGTTAGGAAGATTAGAAAAAAACTTAAACATTTTAAATATTACGGGACGTATTGCTCCAATGTTTGGATTCATAGGAACTATTTTCGGTGTAATTAAAATATTTTATGATATCGCTTTAGCAAAAACGGTTGAGATTGAAGTTATCTCAACAGGTTTATATCAAAAAATGATTTCTTCTGCAGGCGGATTAGTTGTTGGTGTATTAGCATTCGTAGCTTACCATTGGTTAAATGCACGCATCGATAAATTAGCACATCGTATGGAAGAAGCGCAAATTCAGTTTTTGGATATGTTAAACGAACCAAGTAAGTAATTATTAATGTTAGATGTTAAATTATAAATGAAAAACCAATTTAACATCTATCATTCAACATTTAAAATTTCCAAACAATGGGACTAAGAAAAAGAGGACATAGAGAAGCTGAGGTTAGTACTGATTCGTTAAGCGATATCATGTTCTTTCTTATGCTTTTCTTTTTGATATTATCTACCATGGTAAGTCCGAATGCCATGAAGGTGAATTTACCAAGCTCAAAAGCGAATAAGCCAATCGACAATAATAAGAAGCCGGTAAACTTAGCAGTAACAAAAGAACGTAAATATTATATTGATAGTAAAGAAGTAGATGTAGCGAATTTAGAAACGGCATTGACAGAAAAGATTGCAGGTAAAACAGACCCCGTAGTTATTTTGCATATTGATAAAGATTTGGTGTATCAGGATTTTATTGATGTCATGCAAATTGGCGATCGCTTAAAATGTAAAATGGTTTGCGCCACAGCTCCATCTAACGGAACAAAATAATGTACATAACAGCACAGGAAGAAAATAAAAATAGAGCCATTGCATCAATAATTTCGCTTACGATATTCGCCTTGCTGCTTTTGTTTTTAATTCTTTTTAATTTAATTACTCCTAATCCTCCTTTTCCGGAAGTAGTAGGTGGCGGCGGTGGTTTAGAAATAAATTTTGGTAATTATAATGAAGGCACTGGTAATGTTGAGCAAAACGGAATTGGTGAAGCGACAAGTGTAATCACCGAACAAACACCAACGCCACCAACAGCAAATAGTGCGAATGACCCAACATATACAAGTGAAACAGGTGAAGATGTAAAAGTGGTTGATTCTAAAACCAAAACGAATACAAACGTTACTGTAATAAAACCAATCGTTGAAACGCCAAAACCAAAAACAGCAGCAGAATTATTAGCAGAAAAATTTAAACAAAATCAAGGCAAAACCGGTGGAGGAGATGGTAACAGCGGTCATGCCGGAAATGATGGTAGTCCTGATGGAAATCCAAACACAAATGGAACTGGAGGAACTGGTGGCGGTGATGGAGGAGGAGATGGTCCAGGTCACGGACCTGGCAGTGGCCCAGGTAAAAAATTTGGTTTTGATTTGAAAGGAAGAGCAGTTTTAAATCCTCCAACTTTACCTAAGGATACAAAAGAAGAGGGAAAAGTAGTTGTAGAAATTACAGTTGACAAAAACGGAAATGTTACGGAAGCAAACCCTAACGGTCGAGGAACAACGACATCAAGCGCTGTTCTAAAGTCGAAAGCACGTATGGCCGCTTTAGCAACTAAGTTTAATGTCAATGGAGCTTTCGAAGAACAAACAGGAACTATCACCATCGTATTCGCTTTTAATTAATGAATTATTCTCAAACGCTTGACTATCTGTTTTCGCGTTTACCAATGTACCAACGCATTGGCGCAGCAGCTTATAAAGCTGATTTAAAAAATACAATTAAAATTTGTCAGGTATTAGGTAATCCTCAAAACAAACTGCAATGCATTCATGTGGCAGGAACAAATGGAAAAGGCTCCACATCGCATATGATTGCTGCTGTATTGCAAAAAGCAGGGTACAAAGTTGGTTTATATACTTCGCCACATTTATTGGATTTCAGAGAGCGTATTAAAATAAATGGCAAGGTAATAGCCAAGGAATATATTGTTGATTTTGTTGAACAGTATAAAACAAAATTTGAAGAAATTGAACCGTCGTTTTTTGAATGGACAGTTGGTTTAGCGTTTGACTACTTTTCGAACAAAGAAGTTGATGTCGCTGTTATTGAAGTCGGCTTGGGCGGAAGATTAGATTCAACCAATGTAATTAATCCTGTTGTAAGTGTGATTACCAATATTGGAATGGATCACATGAATTTATTGGGCGATACCTTACAAAAAATTGCTACTGAAAAAGCAGGAATAATAAAAGCACGCAAACCCGTTATCGTTTCTCAATATCAAACTGAAGTTGCAGGAATTTTTAACGACAAAACAAAAGAATTAAAAGCGCCACTACAATTTGCAAGTAAGGACTATAGAGTTGTTGAAACAAAAAATGAAAATAATTTTCTGACAGTTACTCTTCTTGATAAAAAAACCAATGCTAAAACAACTTACAATCTTGATTTAACTGGAACCTATCAAATTAAAAATTTAATTGGCGTTGTTGCTGCATTAAAATTAATTATTGAAAATGGCTTTATTATTAATGAAGACGATATTCAGAAAGGCTTGAGTAATGTTGTTAAACTAACTGGTTTGTTAGGTCGCTGGCAAACCATCAGCGAAAGCCCATTGATAATTTGTGATACCGGCCATAATGAAGATGGTATAAAAGAAATATTGCAGAACTTTAATAACTATTCTTATAAGCAATTACGCATTGTAATGGGGGTTGTGAATGATAAAGATGTTTCTTCCATTTTAAAATTGTTACCAAAAGATGCTATTTATTATTTTACAAAAGCTTCTGTTCCGCGCGCCTTACCAGAGAGTGAATTAAAGTTGATGGCAGAAGAAATTGGATTGAAAGGAAATTCTTATTCCTCTGTTAAAGAAGCATTAAATGCTGCAAAAGAAAACGCTAAAGCAAATGATTTAATTTTTGTTGGTGGAAGTACTTTTGTTGTGGCTAATGTTTTAACTATCTAGTTTTTTCAACACAGAGATACAGAGTTTTTAGAGTAACACAGAGGATTTGTAATTACTAACTTATTTACCTCCGTGTAACTCTGTTTCTCTTTTACTCTGTGTTGAAATTACCGCTATTTAGCTTTTGGTGGGGCCAATGCTAAATTAATTCTATCAGTAATAATTTGAGCAAGCTTAGAAAAATAGCCACTTACAATTTTTTGTGGATTATTTAAAGCTGATGGAAATTGTGTTTCTGCAATACCTGAATTTATTTCTTTCGCATCAAATGTGTAAACTGTGTAGTGCACTACCAACTTCCTGAAACCATCTGTTGTGGTTGTCGAGGCATCAGCGGGACCACCGCTGTTCGATGCTTTAATATCTAATTGGTTAATAAAAACAAAAATATCGCTTTTGTATTTTTTGTACATGTGCGGCACAAGAGCAGGGTTATTTATTTTCGCATTCATAAAACGCGCATCGGTATTTGTTTCATCAATGATTTGTCCGTTCTTAACTGTATTTTCCTGTTTTTCTTTTACTGGCGGTTTGTAATGTGTTTGATCAGGAACTTTCATATATTCTAATACCAAATGTTCGTATATCTCACCAAGGTCTTTTTTTGTTTTAACGGTGTCGTCCATTAAATCAATTACCATATGTTGTGTCTTTAACGATTTGTACAACTGTTCATTAATGCCATCGCGAAATACAGCTTTAATTTGTTTACTGCTTAATTTGGTTTCTTTATTAATTGCGAAATCAATTTCGCTCATGTACATGCGTGGCTCGAAGGGAATGAGCATCGTTTTATGTTGACCGGGAGCAGGAGCTTTCTCTTCACTTTTATTATTAATGGTAGTATGCTGTGCATTTAGCGCAAGAAAGCTGATTAAAAAAACAAGAGATAGATAAATCTTATAACTGCTTTTTTTCATTGGTAGTATAACGCTAAAAATTGAAAAAGTTATTAATCACGTAGCCAATCGGTGTTGGCGTAAATCATCAATGCCAAAATAAATACTAAGCCAACATAATTAGCATAGTACAATACTTTTTCTGGCACTTTACGGCGACTAACAATTTCAATTAGTAAAAACACAATGTAACCGCCATCTAACATTGGTATTGGTAAAAAGTTCATGAATGCTAATACTAATGAAAGGAATCCTGTGAACATCCAAAACGAATGCCAGTCCCATTCTTCATTCATGTTTTTGTACATGCTATAAAAACCACCCACTTGTTTGTGTGCGTCTTTCACAGTGAAAATAACAACTAATTGTTTCGCCTGCATCACTAAATTTTCAGCACCAAAACTTAAACCTTCTCCTAGAGATTCAAAAAATCCGTATTTAAAATCTTCACGTGGTTCATATTTACCACGAAGAGCATAAAAACCTAAAGAACCTTCGGATGTTACTTTTGATTTTAATTTAACTGTGTCAATTCCGCGAATAACAGCTAACTCAACTTCTTTTTCTTTAAAGAGACTTAATTCGTTTCTGAATTCATGATAAAAAGGAGTTGACTTTCCGTTGATAGCAACAACTATATCTCCTTTTTTCAATCCTGCAGCTTCTGCATAAGACGTCTTTGTTACTTCTCCAACTTCTGTTGGCATACGTACACTAATGAAATCTGATTTTTTTAAATTACGTAAAATAACACTCACATTATCTTCACTAATAGGAATCGTTACTTTTTGTCCATCGCGATTCACTTCCATGCTCTTCGCTTTGTTCATTACAATTTCAATCTCGACACGATTTAAATTGGTGATCGCTTTTCCATCAACAGATACAACCGCATCGCCATCACGTAAGCCCATGCTTAATGCCGTTGAATCGCAAGCGATGCCGTAAGTTAATTTATCTACAGGCACGGTTGATTTTCCCCAAAAGAAAAATACCATCCAGTAAATAAAAACACCTAAAAATAAATTTACTAAAATTCCACCCATCATAATCAACAAACGTTGCCAAGCTGGTTTTGCTCTGAATTCCCAGGGCTCAGGTTCTTTTTCTAAAGTAGCTTTATCCATTTGCTCATCTACCATTCCTGCAATTTGTACATAACCGCCGAACGGAAACCAGCCTAAACCATAAATGGTATCACCAATTTTCTTTTTGAATATTGAGAAATTTAATAATCCTGCGAAGGGAAACAGGAAATCGAAAAACAAATAAAATTTTTCAACGCGACATTTGTAACGCTTCGCAAAAAAGAAATGTCCGAATTCGTGTAACGTAATTAATATAGTAAGACTTAAAAATAATTGACCGAACTTAATCATGATTGTATTTTGGATTTTTAAATAAGGGTAGAAGCTAATTTTCTGGTTTCTTTATCGCATTCAATATATTGCTCGTAGTTTGGCTTCGCGATAAAAGACATTTTACTTAAACAGGTTTCAATAACAGAACTCATTTCTAAAAATTTTATTTTTTCGTTTAAAAACGAACTAACTGCAATTTCGTTAGCGGCATTTAAAACACAAGGCATATTGCCGCCTTTTTCAAGGGCTTCAAATGCAAGAGCTAAGTTAGTAAAAGTTTTGGTGTCAGGCTTCTCGAAGGTAAGCTCAGGATAGTTAAAAAAATCAAAACGCTTGAAATTGTTTTTTACTCTGTTCGGGTATGAAAAAGCATATTGTATTGGCAATTTCATATCTGGTAGGCCCATTTGCGCTTTCATGCTGCCGTCTTCAAATTGTACGAGGCTATGAACAATACTTTGAGGATGAACAATAACATCAATTTGTTTGGGAGATAAATTAAATAACCATTTAGCTTCAATTACCTCTAACCCTTTATTCATTAAGCTTGCCGAATCAACAGTGATTTTTGCGCCCATTGTCCAATTAGGATGTTTCAGTGCTTGTTCTCTTGTTACTTTTTCTAAATCTGATTTTGTTTTTCCTCTGAATGGTCCGCCCGATGCTGTCAAATAAATTTTTTCAATTTTGTTATCCCATTCTCCTGCTAAGCATTGAAAAATAGCAGAGTGTTCTGAATCTACTGGATAAATATTCACAGCGTTTTCCCTTGCTAAACGGGTCACTAAATCACCGGCAACAACTAAAGTTTCTTTATTAGCAAGCGCAATATTTTTTTTGTGTTTGATGGCGTTGATGGTAGAAGCTAATCCTGCATAACCAACTATGCAAGCCAAAACAAGATCAATGGTTTCCATTTCCACAATTTGTTCAATGGCTTTTTCACCAGCGAAAACTTTGATGCCTTCTTTAAATAAAATATCTTTTACAAACTGATATTTGCTTTCATCACCAATAACAACGGCGTTAGGTTTAAATTCGAGCGCCTGTTTAATTAATAAATCGGCGTTTGAATTAGCAACTAATACTTCAACAGCAAAATGTTCAGGGCATTGTTTTATTACTTCCAGAGCTTGTGTTCCGATGCTTCCGGTACTTCCTATGATTGCTATTTTTTTGATTTCCAACATTTTTTTAGCCCATCTAATCTAAACAAAGAGAGCCTGTTTTGCAACAAGCTCTTTTTGCATTTTGTGCGGGTGAAGGGACTCGAACCCCCACGTCTTACGACACCAGATCCTAAGTCTGGCGCGGCTGCCATTACGCCACACCCGCAGCTTAATTCCCTATATTGTAGGGGAAGGCAAATTTAGTAAATTTTTGATATAAAATGTGTGTTTTTGGGTAAAATTAAGAGGGCGTTTTACCTCACAATAACCAATTTTTTGATGGCTTTTGTGTTTCCATCGCTTACCATCATGAAATAAGTTCCGTTGTTAAGATGGTTTAAGTTGATTTGAATTAAACCAAATCGCATATCGGTATTCTGATTGTAAACCTCTTTTCCTAAAACATCAATTACACTAATATTAACCTGTTTTTTGAAACTGTTTTCAGGAATTAAAATATTAGTGATACCATAAGATGGATTTGGGTACAACACAAATTCGGAAGTAAATGAAAGCTCCTTAACAGAAACCAAAGCTTCACTTTTTGCAATCATTTTATCTTGCGTACAATTTAAAACAGTTCTGTAATTTTTATCAATACTATCTGCTGCTACATAAGCAACAATGTACATGTTCTCTGGCGTGTATCTGAATTGCCCTGCTGGAGTAACAGGAACTGTATATGAATAAGCTTTGGTATATGTTTGTCCTTGTGTACCGCCTATATTAGGAATAATACCGGCCGCGCCAAATGATCCGTCTAATGCGATATCTAAAACATTCATGTGTTTATATTGTTTCGCGTTTAATAAATATCCGTTTTGTGCCGATAAAAAATAACCTTGCTGGAAGTACGGTGAGAAGGGAATGTTGTACATAAAACTTAATTGATTCCAGCCATTATAACTTGTATCGGTAATCGGACCGTAAACATTATTTTCAGTAAGTAAAGCATTCATTCTGAATTCACCTTTTACTTCTCCAACAAAAGTAGCGCTTACTGTAAAATTTAAAACACGCGTTGCCGAATCGTAATTTTTATTGCTGATACTCACACTCACGGGAACAATAACAGATTTGCGTTGATTAATGTGAGTAGAATAAGATGTTCTTGCAAGGGGAACTGAGCTTACATCATTAAAATAATTGCGGTCAACCATAGCAGTTGACAATGTTTTGCGATAGGTTGTAATTAAACTGCTTGCAGATGTTGTGCTTAATGAATCCGCATCATGAACATTCACGGCAATAACAGAACTATTTGTCAGTGCTTTTAATCTTTCTTGTCCATCCGGACTATAACCATCATACGCGCTTAAAAATTGTTCTACTAAAGTATTTTTTGCTGGCACAGAAGTTACAATTGTGATAAAAGTATTTAGGGTATCATTACTTGCATTTTGATCGGCGCCGCTATTTACATTGTTTACCCATATTTTTAATTTGTAATAGCCGGGTATTGCAATGTTGTAAGGAATATTAAATGTAAAATCGCTTACAGCATAAGGCGACATGGCCGTTGAAAAACCAAAAGCCTGAGTTTGATTACTCAATCCAATAACAGAATAATTAAGTGTTAAAGCTGTAATAGGAGTATTCCCCCGATTTGTTACTCTACAATATACTGCACCATTTGTATTGGCGATATTGTAATTATAAAACAAAGGACTGTTACTTACTGCGGCGTCATTTGCACTCGAAATATTTTCTACAACAACATCATCAATCCATAACTGAAACATGTTTTTAGAAATATCTTTAAATGCTATGCGAATATTTTGTCCAGCATAAGCGGCAAGTGATAGTCCGTGTTTAGTCCAAACATTTTTTTCTCCAGATCCAGCTGTATTTCCATCGGCTAAATAAAATACGCGATTGGCAGTATTAGTAAAATCCGCTACGGTTAAAGTTCCCGTTGTGTTTGTTGTAACATAAACTTCATAACCTTCTGGAAAATTTATATCGGGGGATTTCGCTTGCCATGATAAAACAGAATTAGCAGAAATTGAATTAATAACCGGTGTGATAATAAAACGTTTAGTGGCAGCACTTGTATCTAACCATGATGTGGTGACTAAAAAAGTATCTGCTTCAATACTATTATAACCAACGGCCCAGCCTGTAGTTTTTAAAGACGTAACATTAAAAGGTTGGTTGGGAGAATTAATCGTTCCAATATTATTTTTTAAACCATCATTAATTAAATCATAGCCTGTAGGAGCAGCAGTATAAGTTGTGGTTATAGTTTTACTTCCGAAAACCTGAACATCGTTTTGTAAAGTTAAATTACCGAAACTGTTGCTAAATAATATCTGGCTTTTTGCGCCAATAATAATAAAACTAAAAATACCTGCTAAAATCTTCTTCATGGTTCCTAATCAATAAATATTCTGTCTTTCCCGTCAAACTTAGGCGACTGAACGCTTAATACTTTTAAAGGTTGTTCTCCGGTTGATATTACCGAGTGTGTTGTGTTTTTGGGAATAAAAACAACGTCTCCTTTTTTAATTTCAAAACCTTTATTCGCCACCGACATGTGTCCTGTTCCTTCTAAAACCACCACGTGTTCTGAGTGCGTGAGGTGTTTATGTAATTTAACTTCCTTCTTAATAATAATCACAAAACTGCTTGATAAACTATCGCTAAAAAGAGCTTTGTTGTAAAGGTTATCACTAACGGTTTTCGCACCTATGCTATCGGTATTAATATATTGTGCGTTACTGGTTAAGCAACAACACACAATAATGAATACTATCACATAAACTAAACGCAAGCCAATTATTTTTTAATTGGTTGGGGCGCTACACTAACAACTGGAGCTTCGCCTAACATTTGAGGCGTTATGCCTTTCATGCCTTGTAAAGCCTGCGGATGATTAGGGTTTAATTTAAGTGCTTCCTGCCAACACTCTTTTGCTTTTCTGAATCGGCCTAAATTATAATAAGCTCCACCTAAATTATACCATCCTTCAGGATTGTATCTGTCTAAAATTGTAGCTTTATTTAATTCGTAAGCTGCGCTATCAGAACGTCCGCGTTGGGCTTTTGCATACCCGCGCTGTAATAATTCATTATAGAAAACGATGTAATAGTTTTTCAAATAAGGATTATTAGGATATAATCTTTCGGCATGTTTCCAGAAATACAACGCTTCCTTATCACGTTTTAGTTTGTAATAAGCCAAACCTAGATTCAAATAACCATTTACGTAACGCGGATGCAAATCGGTAGCGTGTTTTAAATACGCAATACCTTTATACAAACTACGTTGTTTCATATTAAGGTTTTGAGGATTTTTCCATTCACCTTCTGGCGCTGGTTGCATAATATCTTTGTGATTGGCACCATCTCTCAATTCGGCCGTGTCCACAACAAACTCAAGCATGTTGTCTTCGAAAGTACTGAAGGGAAGATTAGCGGCTTCACCTGGTTTGCGAGTAAACCATTTTGTATCGGCTAAGTCAATCCAACGTGCGCCTGCATTACCTAATACGAGCACACTATTTGGCATGGTGTTCGCATCTTTAATAAATAAAGTGATATCACTTTTCCAATCCCAGTTTCTTTCCCATGCTTTACAGCCGTATAAGAAAACAACAACGCTTAGCATCCCAATTAATGCCGTGCGTTTTAAGTTAAGGTTAATGGATTTCATTTTTTCGAAACCTTCTAAAATGAGCCACGCTAAAAACATACAGAAACCAATGGAGGAGTGGAACATTAAACGTTCGCCCATTGTAGCGCCAATATCCATTAGTACGTTACCAATCATTAATAAGAACGCGATGTAAACCGAAAAGGCAAAACCTAAAACGTGTTTCTTTAAAACTAAACGGAAAGTAAAAAACACCAAGGCTAAGTGAATAAAAATGGAGGCAATAAAATCCCAATCCGTGAAATGCCTATACGGAATACTGTTGTAAGAATAATCAGACGATAAAGGATGCGGGAAGAAATGCAATCTTAAATAATTAAATAACACAAATGCTTTTGTACAAAAACGCTCTTGTCCGTCTGCCAACAAATACGGGTTGTTTAATAATTCGGTATCAGGCACGCCTGGTTTTAATTTTACAGCAACTAAACGCATTGCTAAATAAAACAACATCACAAAATAATACCAACTCATTAATGTATTAAAATCTTTTTTGGCATTTGTTTTTCCTACAAAGAAAATACCAGCACCACAATAAATGAATGGGAATATCCAGAAACTCTTATCCGGTTTATCACCCGGTTTCGCATGAATATCAAAATTATATTTTATGTACAACATAATTAATGCACACACTAAGAAAATAATAAATACAATAAAGATGTTTTTATATTCTTTCCAGGTTTTCCAGAACATGTAACCACCACCTCCGGCTACACCAATGGCGCCGAGCATAGCAATGTTTTTTGTGGCCGGACTCATAGTTCCCGCTTTCAGAAAAATTATTCCACCAACACCAATAGCTATAAAGCCAGCAATTGGTTTTAAGAATTTTTGTAAATCGAAATTGTGTTTTGTAAACGTCCAAACGCCTAATGGAATTAATCCTAATAAAACTACAGCATACTCTTTTGATAAGAGCGCAAGTAAAAACATAATACAACCCCAGAAGAGTGTGGTAGGTTTTTTATCCTCCAGATACCGGAAGGAATAGAGGAAGGTGAGTGAGATAAATATCAATGAAAAAATTTCATCACGACTTTTTACGTTCGCAATAGCCTCGGTATGCATTGGGTGTGTTAAAAATAATAAGGCAGATAAAAATGCCATGTCCTGATTATCTCTGAACATATAATTTCTAAATACCAGATACAGGAATATGCAACCTAAAACATAAGTCCACATATTATTAAAGTGTCTCAGACTCGCATTTTTTACTTGGCAATCGACTTCGTTAAATACGCCGTCGATATTTAAATCTTCTTCAACATCATCAACATTATTTTTATTTAAATCCCAACATCGATTTGGATAGAGTCCATCTTTAGGATAAGCGCCAATGAATTCCTGTTCAATAGCAAAACTCACAACTGATAAAGGACGGTAACGACCACCGGCTAATTGATCGGTTGCGTTCATTCGACGATAAAAACTTTCGTAAGCATCTTTGGTTAAAATATCACCAATACCTTTAAATCCTTTAATTACGTGATCGTTTTGGTGAATAATAATCCCATCATCTAACGCATACTCGTTATATAGGCTGGTACTATAAAAAATGATACCAATTAGTGCAAGTACTATAATAGGTTGCTTTTGATTAATGAAGGGGAAGTACTTAAAAGTGTTCTTTAATTCCGCGAAAACGGGTTGTTTAGTTCCTTTAGTTTGCTTAGCCATATCTCTGTTTTAAAACGAATTACAAATATAATTATTTAAAGAAAATTTCCTAAATTACTTTGGGGCCTCCTTAGGGGTTAAACTATCTGAAAATGAGCTTATTGGCAATCCAGTTCCCGCCAAAATCTTGCCTGGTTCCGTAAAGCCAGTATCCAACAGTTTTAGAATCGAATCCGACATGCGGTTGGAGGCCAAATCCATGTGTTCGCGGCTTTCCGTTTGGGGTTGACACCCTGTAAAAGCTAAAGTCAGTAAAAGGAGCGTTTTTTTCATGTTAATTTCTTATTACAAAAGTGATAATACTGGTTAAAACGGTTGAACTGCTCGTTGCAGTTTTGTTATTGGTGTACTGTGTTAAACTTGCCAAAACGGTTGAGCTACTAATCGAGTAACTATTGCTTGCATTTTGAGAAACAAAAGAAATTTCGCCTTTTTCAGTTTTGCTATTAATAAAATAAAAAATGCCTGCAATTAGTAACACCGCGGCTATTCCTGTTTGATAAGGTTTAAACCACGCTTGGTAAAAATTAAAAATTAAGTTGAAGAAACTTTCTTTTTCTTCAATCTTTTTGCCGCGAAGTTTTATTTTTTCGCGCGCTTGATTTACCAACGAAATATTTGGTGTTTCAAGATTCAAATCATCAACTGATAATTTGTTTTTCAGAAAATTTTCTAAGTTATTTTCCATAATGTTTAATGTAAAGGGTTAAATATTTTTAATTTTTCTTCTAATATTTTTAATGTGTAATGCAACCTGGATTTCACGCTGCCTTCCGGACAATTTTGTATAAAAGCGATATCGCTAATGCTTTTATCTTCTTGATATTTTAAAATAAAAGCTTCTTTTTTTTCTGGGGCTAATTCATCCAAAGCTTCATTCAATATTTTACGAAATTCAAGAGCGTCTATCCTACTTGCCGCTTTTAAAAACTCATCGTTATTGGCTTTTTCGCCTAAATAATCGAGTTCTTCTTTGCTATTTTTCACTACGTTTTGATGACGGTAAAAATTTTTGCACGAATTGGAAGCAATCGAAAAAATCCATGTTTTAAAAGAACGTGAGGCGTCAAATTTTTCAGGGCTTTCGGCAATTTTCAGAAATAAATCTTGTAATGCGTCTTCTGCCAAGTTCT
>JAYTSW010000251.1:0-6200 GCA_043745425.1 Sphingobacteriaceae bacterium
CTAATTTACCGTCTTTCCCTGTGTAACGTGCGGTCCAGTCAAATTGTTTTGCATAAAGTTCAATGGTGATTTTATTAGGATCTTCTGCGTCGGCCATAATTTCATTCCAGTATTTTAAACCGAAAACAATAATAAACGCTAAGGCAAGAGCAGGAACGATAGTCCAAATCATTTCTAATTTATTGCTGTGCGCAAAGAAAGTTGCTTTGTTGTTTGTGTTACCGCGATATTTATACGCAAAATAAAATAGAAAGAAATTGGTAACTAAAAATATAACTACAACTAACCACATATTCGCATCCCAAAGTGCATCTATTTTTAAACCATGTTCAGAAGCAGAACCAGGAAGACTTCTGTCTATCCAACGGTTTACCTGCCAAAAGAAAGCAAGGAAAAATAATATCATGAAGGTTAACATACCTTTTCCCATGGCATCATTATCCGCATTGGTTAATTGCCATTCTTTGGTTTTTTTCAAACCTCTTGACAATTCAATAATTCTTAATAATTGATGGCCTGCAATTATTAGGAGGAGGATGGCTAACAGAACTAAAAGTTTCATCTTATATAATTTTAAATTCTTTTATAAATTTTAATTTCTCTTTTTATTTTATTTAAATAGAATGGTGTAAACTCTCTTGTAAGAACGGGTGGTTCTTTACACGTAGAGACGCTTTTGTTAAAGCATTTAACACAACATAAATAAATACTCCTAAGAAGAAAGAGAAGGTTCCGAATTCCATCCAGCTAACACCAGTCCAGTGATGACCAACTGTTCCCGGCATTACAATCATAATTACATCGAGGAAGTGACCAATTAAAATAATTGTTCCCACAAAAATCAGGAAGAAGAAATTACGTTTGCTATCGCGGCTCATTAACATTACCATAGGGAAAGCGAAGTTGATGAAGAACACAGCCCACATTAAAGCCTTGTAACTTTCCCAACGGGTTTGGAAATAAATAACTTCTTCAGGAATATCAGCATACCAGATTAACATGAATTGAGAGAAATATAAGTACGTCCACAAAAATGAAATCGCGAACATCCATTTACCCATATCATGAATTGTGCTTTCAGTTACATACTCTAAGTATCCTAATTTTTTTAACCAAACAACAAGCATTGTGATTGTAACCAATGCGCTAATCCACATACCTGAGAAAATATACCAACCATATAAAGTAGAGAACCAATGGATATCGATACTTAATAACCAATCCCATGCTGAAGTAGAAGAAGTAACTGCAAATACAACCATGAACCACGCTCCTAATTTTACGTTTTTCCAATGGAAACTGCTGTTTACATCAATATCTAATTTATCGGCTTCGATAGAGTTTTTACGTAATTTTAAAGTAAACCATGTCCAAGCAATCATATATAATGTTGTACGTATCCACCAGAAACTTCCGAAATATCCCATTTTACCTGCGATAATTGGGTCATGCTTTGCAGCTTCAGGATCCATCCAATGATAAATGTGATGAACTTGAAATTGTCCCAAAATAAATAACAACATCATAAAACTTAAACCATAGGGTAAATACATAGTTACCGCTTCGATTACACGTTTAATGGAAGTTGACCAACCCGCTTCAGCTGCATATTGCAAACCTAAAAAGAAGGATGCTGCTAATGCAATTGCCATGAAGAAAAATGCACTTGCAAAAATATTAGCCCATGCACGGTTGTTATGATATTCAGGATCTTCGTTATGATCCATCATAAACATGCAAATAATTGACACCAGACCAATGCCCATTAGAAGGAAAGAGGCCATTTTGGCTTTGGATGGAATTGTAAATTGTAATTTATCAGTATTCATATTATATATTTCTATGAATTAATTATTTAGTTTTTTCTTCTTTTTTTACTACTGCAATTGCAGGCATTTTTGTTGAATCAGCTACTACTACTGCAGGTCCTTGTAATTTTTGCACATAGTGTACCAGTTTCCAACGTTCTTCTGTACTTAAAATACTTGCATGGTTACCCATTAAACCTTTTCCGTAAGTAATGGAGTGGAAAATTTTTCCTTCAGGTAAAGTTTTTAAAGCTCCTGAATTATATGGAGGGGGAGGACCAGGTAATTTTACACCTACTTTACCATCACCAGCACCAGTTGCTCCATGGCAGTGAATACAGTTTTGAGTAAATAATTTTTCGCCTTCAGCTAATACTTTATCAGAAAGCTGAATTGGGTTTTTTAAATATAAACCCGCTTGAGCGTATCCTTCATCAGTATTAGGATAAGCGTATGGAATATGGCCACGCGCAATGGTTCCTTTTACTGGTAAAAACTGTGTTGAATAAACATCATCACCATTAAATTTAGTTACTCCGTAAACCTCAATAGACGGAGATCGGTACATATCTGGCATATACTCAACGCCTGGACTGTTGGGGTCTTTTTTACCATTCAACATAAAGCCGCAGATTATCAGTAACACAAGACCGATAATGCTTATTGCTTTTATTGTATTATAATTTAGTTTCATATGTTTTTAATTTTTCTTTGTTGTCGTATGGAATTCGCCTGCGGCTTATTTCATACTCTTACTACTTTATAAATTAATATGCAGGTTCAATATGTATTGTTCCTCTATAGTTTACTTCTTCAACGCTGTGCTCTTTTAAAATTGTTTCTGCTTTTTTAGCTTGCTCATCATTTAGTTCCAAATACACTAAAAATTTATCATCAGTAGTTCTTGGATCAGGGTTTTTTGCTTTTGCACCCGGTACTAACCAGCAACGTAATAAATACGTTAAAGCCATTCCGTGAGCCGCACAAAATACTGTTGATTCGAAAGTGATGGGAATAAATGCAGGTATTGCAAAATAATACGCCCATGTTGGTTTACCACCAATATCATTTGGCCAATCGTGTATCATCATATACCACATCATTAATGTAGCCAAACCTGTACCGGTAATTCCATAGATAAATGCACAAATTGCTAATCGTGTTCTTGGAACACCAATAACGCCGTCGATACCATGCACCGGAAAAGGAGTATACACTTCCTTAATACGAATACCAGATGCGCGCAACTTTTTACAAGCAGCCATCATCGGCTCTTCGTCGCCAAACACCCCGTGTATTATTTGTTTTGTAGTTGCCATATTCTATTTAATATTTTATTAAAAATTAGTGTGCAGTAATGTGTTCGTGTTTATGATTAGCTGCGGCTTTCTTATGTGATTCGCCCGACTGTTTTAAAATTGTTTTTAATTCAGCTTGCGCAATTACCGGGAAATAACGTGAGAACAATAAAAAGAACGTTCCAAACATTCCAATTGTTCCAATGAAAATACCAATATCAATAAATGATGGTGTATACGTATTCCAAGTAGAAGGTAAGAATGTGCGTAATAAAGTTGGAACGATAATTACGAAACGCTCGAACCACATACCGATGTTTACTACGATAGATAAAATAAATGTTGCTAAAATAGATGTACGAATTTTCTTGAACCAGAATAACTGTGGAGAAATTACGTTACATGTCATCATTGCCCAATACGACCAAGCTAACGGTCCGGTTGCACGGTTAAGGAAAGCATATTGTTCCCACTCAACACCTGAGTACCATGCCATGAATAATTCAGTTAAATAAGCCACACCTACAATTGAACCCGTTACAATAATAACGATGTTCATGTATTCGATATGCTTAATAGTTAAGTAAGCTTCTAATTTGTAAATTTTACGAACCACTAACATTAGTGTTAATACCATCGCAAATCCTGAGAATACCGCACCTGATACGAAATAAGGAGGGAAAATTGTAGTATGCCAACCTGGTAAAATGGAAGTAGCAAAGTCCATGGATACAATAGAGTGAACCGAGAATACTAACGGTGTTGACAACCCCGCCAATACTAAAGATACTTCTTCAAAACGACTCCAGTGACGAGCGCTTCCGCCCCAACCTAAACTTAAGAAGCTGTACATTTTCTTTTGCCAAGGTTTAATTACGCGATCACGAATCATACCAAAGTCAGGAACTAAACCAATATACCAGAATACTAATGATACAGTGAAATAAGTTGATACCGCAAACACGTCCCATAATAATGGTGAGTTAAAGTTAGGCCACAAAGAACCAAATTGATTTGGTAAAGGGAATAACATATAATCTAACCAAGGACGACCCGTGTGAAGTGTTACGAAAATAGCAGCACACATTACGGCGAAAATAGTCATCGCTTCAGCAGAACGGTTAATCGCCATACGCCATTTTTGACGGAATAATAATAACACTGCAGAGATTAATGTTCCGGCATGACCGATACCAATCCACCATACAAAGTTGGTGATATCCCAAGCCCAATCGGCTGAGTTGTTAGAGCCCCATGCTCCAATACCAACACCAATAGTATAAGCTAAACATCCTATACCCCACAAAAAAGTTAAAGCGAAAACGGTCAATAAAATATACCAACCTTTTGATGCTTTTCCTTCAATGGGAGCAATAATGTCATCAGTAATTTGTCGGTACGTTTTTGTACCTAAAATTAATGGTTCCCTGATTTCTGATTCTGCGTGCATATCTTTTATTTAATAAGATTAATATTATGCGTGTTTTTCTTCAGTTTTTTCTTCCTTGTGCTCTTCGTGCTTTTCTTCATGATGAATAGCCTCTTCCTGATTTCTTACTTTTACTAAATATGATACAGTTGGTTTTACTCCAAGTTCTTCTAATAAGAAATAGTTACGCTCATCATTTCTCCACTTAGCAATTTCTGAACTCTCATCATTCACATCGCCAAACATAATAGCGTTAGTAGGACAAGCTTGTTGACAAGCCGTTCTGATAGCACCATCAACAATTGGAGCGCCTGCTTTTTTAGCTTCCAATTTGCCAGCTTGTAAACGTTGGTTACACATTGAACATTTTTCCATTACACCACGAGAACGAACAACTACATCCGGATTTAAAACCATACGGCCTAATTCCTGTTGTGCAGGGTTTACATCAGCAAACCATTCGTTAGCGTTATAATTAAACCAGTTAAAGCGACGAACTTTAAACGGACAGTTGTTTGCGCAATAACGTGTACCAATACAACGGTTATACGTCATCATGTTTAAACCTTCTGAACTATGGCTAGTAGCTAATACCGGACAAACTGTTTCACAAGGTGCGTGATTACAATGTTGACACATGATTGGTTGGAAAGTAACCTTCGGATTATTTGAAGGTGTTTCTAAATCCAAATTCATTTGTTTGTAACCAATATGTTCTTCTGCTGCTTTTTCTTTTGTCATATCAGAAGAATAATAACGGTCGATACGTAACCAGTACATATCGCGTGTTCTTCCGATTTCTTTTTTACCTACAACCGCAACGTTGTTTTCTGCACCACAAGCTACAACGCAAGCAGCACAACCAATACAAGTTGTCATATCAATACTTAATCCCCACTTGTGATTAGGGCGTGCGTAATCTTTCCACAAATCAACTTCTGCAACAGGAACTTTACCATCATGCGTTTGCATCATTGCAGCAGGATTCCATACTTCTTTTTCTTTATTCTTAAATTCGTTTAAAGAAACTTCGCGTAGAATTTGTTCTTCGCGACCCATAATGGTATGCTGAATTTGTGTTGCAGAAAACTTATGGGTTTCTTCCGTTTTAGTAATTGTTACTGAAGGTGAAGCGAACTGAAGTGTTTCGTTAGATACATTTACAAACGCAAACGCATTAACACCAACTCCATTTGCAACTTTTAATGTTTTTGCAGTGCGTCCATAACCTAATGCTAAACCAATAGTACCAGGAGTTTGTCCCGGCTGAGGATAAACAGGAGCGGTAACTGAAACGCCATTCACATTAATGGTAGCAATGCTTCCCATAATATCCTGACGTAACATTTCGTTCATGCCCATTGCTTTCACATCGGCAGGGGCCATAGTAATATAATTATCCCAAGTAACTTTAGAGATAGGATCAGGTAATTCCATTAACCAAGGGTTGTTTGCCTGGTTACCATTTCCTAAACCAATTTTTTCGTAAACCGATAATTCAAATGCGCCACCTTTAACTGAAGTTGCCATTGAAGCAGCTTTATTATAATCAGGTGTAAGCAATGTTTCGGTTGGAAGAACTACCTCTTCTTTAACAGGAGTTTCAATTTTTGTTGTATCAGCAATAGTTGCAACAGCAACACCATTCATAATAGGCATGCCTGC